>DAORHS010000765.1:0-2672 GCA_035438165.1 Prosthecobacter sp. | reverse complement strand
CGGCCCGCTGCTCGCCAGCGTGGCGCGTGAGGTCGCCAAGGCGGTGCCTATTCCCGTGACGGCGAAGATGCGCATTGGCTGGGACGCGAATCACATCAACGCCGTCGAAGTGGCCCGCATCCTCGAAGACTGCGGCGTGCAGGCCATCGCCGTACACGGCCGTACTCGGGCCCAGGGCTATACCGGCCTCGCCGACTGGGATGTGATCGGCCAGGTGGCTGATGCGGTGAAGATTCCGGTCATCGGCAATGGCGACATCGCCAGCGGCCTCGATGTGGAAATCCGTCGCGCCCAGACGAATGTGAAGGGCATCATGATCGGCCGTGCTGCGATGGCGAATCCGTGGGTGTTCAAGGAAGCGAAGCACTATCTCTCCACCGGAACCCACGCCCCGCATGCGGGTGTGGAAGAACGCTTCAACTTCATGCGCCGCCACTGCAGGCTGGCGATCGAACGAAATGTGCGCATGGAAGAGCTGCAAACGATGCGCGCCATGCGCAATCGCCTCATGAATTACACCAAGTCCATTCCCGGCGGCAAGTGGCTGCGCCAGCGCTTCTCACAGATCGGCAGCGTGATGGAACTGGAAGACATCTTTGCCGCCTATCTCGATCATCAGGCGGCCCATGGTCACGAGCACGCCCCGCAAGACTCTCCTTCCCTCGCATGAATCTTCTCAATCCCTGGTTCCTCGCCGCCACTGCCGGCGTGGTCGTTGTGTTTCATCTTGAACTGATCGCCACGTTTTTAAACCTCGCGCAGTTCCGCCATGTGCTGCCGCAGCGGCTAAAGGAGATTTTTTCGGACGAAACCGTGCAGAAGGCAGGCGAGTATGCCGCCACGTCTGCAAAGCTCGATTTGCTGCGCAGCACGGCTTCATTGGCAATGCTGATCGTCTTTTGGTGGAGCGGCGGTTTCGGCTGGCTGGAGCGCTGGAGCGCGGGCTGGGGTTGGAGCGCGATCCAAACCAGCGTCGGCGTGATCGGCCTCATCATGCTCGTGCAAAACGTGCTGTCCCTGCCCTTCGATGCGTGGGACACCTTCAAAATTGAAGCTGAATACGGCTTCAACCGCACCACGCCTGGCACCTTCATCAAGGATCGTGTCAAAGGGCTGCTGCTCACGGCCCTGCTCGGCGGGCCACTGCTGGCGCTGATCCTGTGGTTCTTCCAGACTCAGGCGCATGCCGTGCTCTACACCTGGCTGACCGTGGCGATCTTCAGCATCGTGATGGCGTGGGTTTCGCCACGCTTGCTCATGCCGCTGTTTTTGAAGTTTCAGCCGCTCGAAAACGGCCCGCTGCGCGAGGCGCTGCTGGCTTTGGCCGCACGCCTGAAGTTTCCCGTCATCGATGTGTCGGTGGTGGATGGCTCACGTCGGTCCAGCAAGGCGAACGCATTTCTCTCCGGCTTCGGCAAGAACAAGCGCATCGCGTTGTTCGACACGTTGATCGAAAAGCACACGCAGGCGGAGTTGGAGGCGATTCTGGCGCATGAGATCGGCCATCACAAATGCCACCATGTGCCGCAGCAACTTGTGCTCGGGCTGCTGGAGAGCGGGCTGATGTTTTACCTGCTGCACGCGGCCTTGCAGTCGCCCGCGTTCTTCCACGCCTTCGGCGTCGCCAGCATGCCCATGGGGCTTGGGTTGGTGCTGTTCAGCATTCTGTATTCTCCCGCCAGCCTGCTGCTGGGCCTGCTGAGCAGCGCCTTGAGCCGGAGGCACGAGTTTCAGGCCGATGCCTTCGCCAAAGCGGCCTGCGGGGCAGAACCGCTGATGGCGGGGCTGAAAAAACTCTCGGTCGATCACCTCTCGCACCCGAACCCTCATGCGCTCACGGTGTGGCTGCACTACTCGCACCCGCCCATCGGCCAGAGGCTGGCGGCGCTGGAGGGGTGAATTGCCATCATCCCTGTAGTTTCTTCGCACGTTTGATAAATACGCCATCCCACGGGCGTAGGCTCTGACAACACCCCCAACATACCCATGAAAAGCCCTCTGCGAGCTTCTCTCTTCACACTCGCTTTCACCTCCTACAGCGCCCTGGCACTGGCCAATCCCGCGCCTGCCACTCCTGCCGCCCCTGCGGCAGCTCCTGCCGCGCCTGTGGCGGCAGCACCGACTCCCGTTGTGGCTGCGGCACCCGCTCCGGCTCCAGCGCCGGGGGTGGACTTCACCCGCGATGTGCAGCCCATTTTCGAGAACAAGTGCCTCGAATGCCACAATCCGAACAAGATCAAAGGCAAGCTGCTCATGGACTCCGCTGTGGCTCTGCTCAAGGGCGGCGACACCGGCCCGGGTCTTGTTGCTGGCCAACCCGATGAGAGCGAGATCATCAAACGTGTCGTGCTTCCCAAAGATCACGATGACATCATGCCCCCCAAAGGCGGACCGCTTGCCGCGAACGAAGTGAATGTGCTCAAACGCTGGATCGCCGAAGGTGCCAAGTGGCCGCAGGGTCTGGTGCTCAACTACAAGACCCCCGAGCAGCGCAAGGCCATCGCCGAGCTGCAAAAGAAGCTGCCCACGCTCAAGCGTGTCCAGATTCTGCCGGAGCGCTACTCGCTCGAAACGAAACGCGACTTTCATCAGGTCGTCGTGCTGGCCACGTTCCAGGACGCCACCACCAAGGATGTGACCAGCCTGTGCGATCTCAAAATTGCCGACAGCAA
>DAORHS010000764.1:0-2675 GCA_035438165.1 Prosthecobacter sp. | reverse complement strand
GGGAACACAGATGCTAGCGCGGAGCGGCGGTGTGGCAAGCGGAGGGAGCAATGACGAAACCAGAATGGCGAATGACGAATGATTTGCAGCCGCTACACTCACATCATGAACCGCGACCACCTTTTCTCGCAGCTCGCCGTGCACAACGGTCCGTTTGACATCGCCATCATCGGGGGCGGAGCCACGGGACTCGGGGCGGCGGTGGATGCCGCGTCACGGGGACACTCCGTGGTGCTGGTGGAGCAGTCGGACTTTGCCAAAGGCACCTCCAGCCGCAGCACGAAGCTGGTACATGGCGGCGTGCGTTATTTGAAGCAGGGAAACGTGTCGCTGGTGCTCGAAGCGCTGCGGGAGCGCGGCTTGTTGGTGCGCAATGCGCCGCACCTCGTGCACAGCCTGCCCTTCGTCATTCCGAGCTATCACTGGTGGGAGGGGCCGTTCTACGGCATCGGATTGAAAATGTACGACGCGCTCGCGGGTCAGCTCGGCCTGGAGCCGTCGCGCTGGCTCACGCGGGACGACATCATCGAGCAACTGCCCACGCTGGAGACTGAAGGTCTCGAAGGCGGCATCATCTATCACGACGGGCAGTTCGATGATGCACGTCTGGCGATTCATCTGGCGCGCACGGCGGTGAATCACGGCGGCATTCTGCTCAATCACACGCGCTGCGTCGGTTTGATGAAGGAAAACGGCCACGTCATCGGCGTGAAGGCCGAATGCGTCGAAACGGGCAGGCAGCATGAGATTCGCGCGAAGTGTGTGATCAACGCCACGGGTGTTTTCGTCGATGACGTGCGGCACATGGATGACGCGAAGGCCGAAAAGATCGTCGCGCCGAGCCAGGGCGTGCATCTGGTGCTGCCGCGCGAGTTTCTGCCGGGAGATTCGGCCATCATGATCCCGAAGACCGACGACGGACGCGTGCTCTTCGCCGTGCCGTGGCACGGACGCGTCATCGTCGGCACCACGGACACGCCGGTGCATCATGCCACGCTCGAACCCCGTGCCCTGCCGGATGAAATCGAGTTTCTCATGACGCACGCCGCCCGCTACCTCACGCGCGATCCGCGACCATGCGACGTGCTGAGCATCTACGCCGGACTGCGGCCGCTTGTGGCGATGAAGAACGCCGAATCCACCGCCGCGTTGTCCCGCGATCACACGATCCTCGTCTCTGACTCAGGCCTCATCACCATCACGGGCGGAAAGTGGACGACCTACCGCCGCATGGCCGAAGACGTGATCGACCACGCCGAACTGGTCGGCGGCATCGGTGTGAAGCGCTGTGTCACGCATGATTTGATGATTCACGGCAGCGCCACCGTGCTGGACCGCAACGATCCGCTGGCCGTCTATGGCAGCGACGCGGCGGAGATTCGCGCTCTGGCAGCCAAAGAACCTGAATGGGCCAGGAAAGTGCATTCCAAGCTAGATCTGACCTGTGCCGAGGTCGTCTTCCACACCCGTCACGAAATGGCCCGCACCGTGGGCGATGTCCTCGCCCGTCGCAGCCGCAGTTTGCTGTTTGATGCCCAATCCAGCATGTCCGCCGCGCCGTGCGTGGCGGCGATCATGGCGCGAGAGCTCAATTGGGATACCGAAACGACCGAGCATCAGGTGGAGCGCTTCCAGCAGCTTGCCTGCGGCTACATTTTGGAAGGCTGAGCACCGGCTGGATGATTGGCATTCGTCATTCGGAAACTCGTCATTCGTCATTTTCAAACTCCGCCAACTCGCCAAACTCCGCGCTCAATCATCTATGACACCCCTCCACCAGCTCCGCGCAGGCATCATCGGCACAGGATTCATCGGCCCCGTTCACATCGAAGCACTCAAGCGGCTCGGTGTCACCGTGAACGGCATCTGCGGCTCCACCAAGAGCGCACGCCATGTCGGTGAGCTGTGGGGCATTCCCGAGATCTACGGCGACTACGATCATGAGGCGATGTATGCCTCGCCGAACATCGACGTGGTTCACATCACCTCACCGAACCGGGTTCATGTCGAGCAATGCCTGGGTGCGCTCGCGATGGGCAAGCACGTCATCTGCGAGAAGCCGCTGGGCATGACGGCGGCTGACACAGCGAAGGTGGTGGACGCGGTCAAGAAAGGCGGCAAAAAGGGGCCGGTCTTCGCGGTGAACTACATGTGCCGCTTCTTCCCCGCCATCCTGCAGATGCGCGCGATGGTGGCGCGTGGCGATCTCGGCAAGATCATGCACGTCCAGGGCCATTTCTTCCAGGACTGGCTCATGTATGAGACCGACTACAACTGGCGCATCCTTTCCAGCGAAGGCGGCAAACTGCGCGCCGTGGGCGATGTCGGCACGCACTGGATCGACGCCGTCAGTTTCGTGCTCGGTTCAAAACCCAACAGCGTCTTTGCGCACATCGAGACCTTCCACAAGACCCGCAAACGCCCGAAAGGCGAGGTGCAGACCTTTGCGAAGGTCGATCCGAAGAAGATGATCGACTACAAGGTCGATACCGAGGACTTCGGCAGCGTGCTGTTGAAGTTCGGCAAGGCGAAACACGGCTTCGCCGACGGTGTGCATGCGAACGCGGCGATCTCACAAGTGGCCGCCGGTTGGAAATGCAGTCTGAGCTTTGGCATCTACGGCACCAAAGGCAGTGTGCGCTGGGATTTGCAGCAGCCGAACGAGATCCAGGTCG
>DAORHS010000763.1:0-2703 GCA_035438165.1 Prosthecobacter sp. | reverse complement strand
ACCGCCGCTCAAGCCACCGCAGCCCGGCGACGACACTTTGCGCGAAAAGCATGCCCTCTTTCTCTCCCGTGATTTCAATGTGGACGAACTGCGCCGTCAGGGCTTCCGCGACAAGTTCACCCAGGTGCTCGAACGCCGCCGACCGCACGAGGTTTCCTACCTGCGCGAGCTCGGCCTGCTGCACGAGCGCATGCAGAACGACCAGGCGGCGCTCTCCGCCTGGGACCGCCTGCATGCCTGCTATGTGGCGAACGACCAGGCCGGCACCGATCTCGATGTCGAAGCCAGCCTGCACCGCGCTCAGATTCTCCAGCGTCTTGCGCAGCCGCAGGCCGCCCTGAAAGTGCTGCGTGACGTACCGCTGGCGGAGCCGCTGGAACCCGTCGCCCAGGAAGTGCTGAAGCTGCGCTGTCAGATCGCCACGGCGGCGGGGGATTGGAATGACGTGCGCGAACTGATGACGCTGTGCGTCGAACGCAAGTCCCTGCCCTGCGTGGTGGCGCTGGCCGCCGGACTGCGCACGCATGACCGGCCCGCTGAGGCCTTGAATCTGCTGACGCAGGCAGACCGCACGATCAAAGGCGACCACGAGCGCTTCACGCTGCGTCTCGAACAGCTCAAGGTGCTCGCCGCAGATCCGGGCTGGGCGCCTGAACGCGGACGCGCGCAGATCGCCGCGTTGTTCCGCACCACGACGCGGGATCGCGACACGCTCAAGGACATGCATGCCTGGCTCAAAGAACTCGCCCAAGGCAAACAGGCGGCAGGCTGGATCGCCATGCTGCGCACCGAGGCGCGGGCGGGCACGGATCGTCCGCTCGCCGCGCTGGCGCTGAGCGCCTTCACCTCCCGGCTGCCGCAGGAGGCGCATGCGGACTTCATCAGCGCCTGGCAGCAGGTGGAGGAAAAGGACCGCCTCTGCATCGAACTCGCCGCCGAAGAAATGCTACAGGCCGGACGCGCCGCCTGGGCATGGGACGCGTGCGAAATCGTGGCGGGCGTCCCCACCTTCCGCGAGCAGGGCCGCAAGCTCCCGCTCGCCGTGCGCGTGGCCCATGCCCTGCATGATGAGGCCTCGGTGCGCGAGCTCTTCAGTGAAACCCTGCGCCTCGCCTTCCCCGGCGGCGCCCAGACGATCGAGTGGGCGCGCGCGTTTGAAGACACCGGGCACGCGAACCTCGCCCGCGAGCTCTTTGAGGCGGCGCTGCACCACCTCGAAGGCACCGCCGCCCTGCAGCCGGAATTGTTTGCCGCCCACGCTCGCTTCCTCATGCGGCAGCAGGAGTTTGAGGAGGCGGAGACCTTCCTCATGCGCATGAACTGGACGCTGCCCGCCGAGTCGGCAAAACTCATCTTTGAACTCTACCAAAGCTGGGGCAGACTGCCCGGCATCGAATCGGAGCTGCCCAAGTTCCACCTGCCGGGCGCCGTGACGAACGAGATCCTCTTCCTCGCCCGTCAGCCGACCGCCAAACCCACCCCCCGGCCATGAGTTCAACCACACGACTTCTCCTCTGCCTCGGCGCAGGCGTCGTGCTGTGCCAGTGCTCGGGCCCGGAGAAGAAGAGCAAAAAGCCAAACGCGGCGGACATGCCCCTCGCCCAGCGCGCCATGCTGAAGCCGAACGAAAACCAGCGCAGCTCGTATGAGAAGTACCTGACCGACCCAAAGTCGTCGAAAGGCCAGGCGGGGGCTTATTATCAGAAGCAGATGCATCACTCCAAAAGCTTCAACGGCGCCGACTCCTATGCCGGCCAGAAGGAGTTCAAAACCGGCCAGAGCTGGTTCAGCAAATCGCGCGAGCGCAGCGCGGACATGACCTACAGCCTGGGAGACAAGCAGGCCGGCGCCATGAGCGACCGCTTCAAGACCAACTCATCCCGTTTCGGCAGCCAGCAGGCCCGCGAGAGCGACTCGACCTTCGGCGCCAACACCTTCAAAACCGGCTCCGCGCTCTCCCGCTCCAAGATCAACGGCAAATGGCCCGACATCATCGAGAACTACAATGACAAGGGCGGCGGAAAAAAAAGCGCCTACTCCGAGGACGAGGTGAAGAGGCTGCTGAACCGGAACTGAGGCCTCACGAGCTTACCGCAGCGGCCGGTGAAACACGCATCGTTCCCGCCCCCGCACGCACGCAGGCTTCCCAAGCCCGGCGGGCCCGCGTCATTCCATCCCGCGCATCACTCGTAGCGGAACTCGTGAGAGTTCCCTGTCATCACTCCCTTCGACTGACAGAAAAAACCGGGCAGAAAAAATGAATCCCTTGTTACTACCCCCTTTTTTCTGTCAGTTGATCGATTATGCGCATCCTCCACACCGCAGACTGGCATCTCGGCGCCCGGCTCGTCGAGCGCGACCGGCTGCCGGAGCACGCCGCCTTTCTCGACTGGCTCATCGACACGCTCCGCGCCGAGAAAATCGACGCGCTGCTCGTCAGTGGCGATGTCTTCGATGCAGCCAATCCGCCGCAGGATGCCGTCGCGCTCTACTTCGACTTCTTGAAGCGTCTCGCCGATCTGAAAACGGTTCAGGCCGTCATCACTGGCGGCAACCACGACTCCGCCTCCCACCTCAACGCCCCGCGTGAGCTGCTGAAGCGCTTCGACGTGCATGTCTTCGGCCACGCGGGCGAAAACAACGCCGTCGATCTCGGCGGAGCCGTCGTGGCCGCCGTGCCGTTTTTGCGCGAGCGCGATCTCC
>DAORHS010000762.1:0-2704 GCA_035438165.1 Prosthecobacter sp. | reverse complement strand
AATACTTGCAGCGGCTGGCCTAACGCCTCGGCCCGCGCTCTTAATGCCGCCTTGCTGATCGGACGGGGCATATCGAGAAAGGCCTTTGGCGACATGCCCATGAAATCACGAAAATCCCGACTGAAATGTGCCTGATCGTGATAACTCGCGTCGAGCACCTTGACCCATTTCAGCGCTGGATCGAAAATCCGCGGTGCCAATGAGCGCAAGAACCTTTGGCGGCGCAAAAGTCTTTTGGGTGGGAATCCAAAGACGCGGCGGCCCAGGCGGAGGCGGGCCTCCCGGAGGAGGTGGACCTCAGGGTGGCGGTGGCGCCCCACCCTCAGGCGGAGGAGGTGACCAACGATGAAAGCTCAGCCACCCTTCGCCACACGTCAGCGTGGTTCCGCATTGATGCTGATGATCTGGGCCATCCTGCTCATGTCCGTGACGGTCATGGGCGTGGTGGAGTACATCACCTACAGCGCGGAGGAGTCCAAACTGGCCGCGTATCAGTTCCGTGCGCTGCATCTGGCGGAAAGCGGGCTCGCCGTCGGCCTGCATCCGAGCACCCGGCGCGGAGATCTCGTGCTGAAACAAAAAATCGGCCCGGAAAGCGGCTTCGATGTGGTGATCAATTACGAAGGTGCCCGCATTCCGATCAACTACGCCACCGACGAGCGTTTGCGCGAGGCGATCTACAATCTGTTCATCTACTGGCAGCTCAACGCCGAGGATGCCGGCATCGCCGCGGACTCGCTGGCCGACTGGGTTGACAATGACAACAACCAACGCGCCAACGGAGCCGAGGCCGAGTACTACAAGAACCTCGGCATTTACGATGCTCCGCGAAATCAGGGCTTTGCCCGTGTGGATGAAATGCTGCTTGTGCGCGGCATGGACGCCGTGGATCGAAAAAAGCCCGACTGGCGCGAATACTTCAGCATCTACGGCGAAGGCCAGATCGACCTGCGCACCGTGTTCAAGGATGTGCTGCTGGCCGTCACCGGGGCTTCAGAAAATGATGTCACGCGCTTCATCAGTGAACGTGATGGAGCCGACGGCATCCCGGGAACCGAAGACGACCGCCGCATCCGCGATGACGAGGCCTACCAGATTCTGGGCCTCAGCGGCGACCATCTCGCGGCGATCCGGGGCATCGTCAACGACGACGACACCACCCTGCGCCGCATCACCAGCATCGGCTGGGTCGGTGACAAGCGCTCCAAGATCATCCTCGTCGTCCGCCGCAATCTGGAGACCGGGGCCGTGACCTATCTGGGCAGAATGGAAGAATGACGAAAACCCAGGAGAAACAGCTCGACAACAGGCTGGCCGGCTTCATTCCACTTTCGTCCCATCCCCTGCAACTTTCCGCTCCTGTGAGTGTTTATCACAGCCCGCCAAACAATGTCATTATCTGCCGCCACCCTGCTTCTCCCCGCCCCTGATACCGCCTGGCGTGTGTGGAAGCCGCGTGCGAGCACCAGCGCTGAGGCGGTGGACAGCCCCTCCCAGGCCTCTCATCTCTCCAAACCGCTCGTCATCGGCCTGCCAGCCGCCGCCTGCCGCACCATCGGTCTGCTGCTGCCACAAGCCGACAACGACCTGCTGGAGCAGATCATCGTCACCCAGCTCGAACGCCGTGGTTTCAAACTGGAGCAGGATGCCGCCGGCAGGAACTACCGCTGGCACCTGCTCGGCCAGCTCGGCGGTCAGGCCATCGTCAGCGTCGATCTTCTCGCCGACCCGTTTCCCGAAACTCTCGCCGCCGCACATGCGAGCGACTACACCGCCGCCCTGCGTCTCGCGCAGCTCCCGGCAGGCCATATTGTCATCGTTGAGGAGCAGGGAGATCTCGTCCTGGCCGCGAGTCACCAGGGGAAACTCTACCACAGCCACATCTTCGCCCAGACGCCCGCCACCGAGGAAACGCTGGCACTGGAGATCACCCTCGCGCGCCTCTCCCTGGAGTCAGAACTCGGAACGGAGAGCATCACCGGCGTGGCGCTCATCGGCGCCAATTTCGACAGCGCCTTGACCTCGCGCCTCAGCTCTGTGATCGACCTGCCCGTGCGCATCGTGGCAGAGCTGCCGCCCAACACGGCGCTCGACACGCGCACCTGGGGAAAAATGCTGCCTTCCGGCATCCGCTCCGCCCAGACGGCCAGCGTGCGCCGCGGCAAACTCACGCGGGCTTTGGTGCTGGGCGGCCTCCTTTATCTGTCACTCGCCTTCCTCGCTTTTGCCTACCTGAATTATCAGGAGCAACGTGCGACGAAGCTGGCGGAGGAGGTAGAGGCCACGAGCGAGCCCGCCGCCCTTGTGCGCAAGGCCAACGAACGCTGGAAGGCGCTGGCACCGGCCATCGAGCCCAAGCGCTATCCGCTTTTCCTGCTCGCCGAGATCAACCGCATCATGCCCGGCAGCGGCATCGTGATCCGTGAGTTCGAGGTCAAAGGCAACGAGATCGACATCAAGGGCGAGGCACGTGATGCCCAGCTCGCCTTTCAGTTCATCGAGGATTTCAAAAAGAACCGCATCCTCAGCCGCTACGAATGGACCAACCCACGCCCCGAAGTCAAAGGCACCACCGCCACCTTCCGCGCCCAGGGCAAGCTGCCGTAGCGGCTGCGCCCCATTTCAAATCTCAGATTTCAAATTTCAATTTTCCCGAATGGCCCTCGCCCTCACTCAACGTGAAAAAAAGCTGCTGACAGCCTGC
>DAORHS010000761.1:0-2707 GCA_035438165.1 Prosthecobacter sp. | reverse complement strand
CGAAGGGCTGCACGCGGCGGATGTGATCGTCGCCGTCGTCGGTCGCGACGATCACGGCATCGACTTGGCCGATGACGTCTTCGGGCCGCGCCACAATGTTTTCGATCAAGCTGGCAGCGGCGACTTTTGGCGCGTCCGCAGGATCGTCGGTCCAGATGTGGGTGACGCGGGCACCGGGGATGCGGACGTCTTCCACACGCTGCTTGCCGAGGTAATCGAGAATCGCGGGATACGGACATGCGGCCATCGCGGCCGGATCGAAGCCGTTGACGATGGCGGCCCACGAGTAGGGATGGCCGTTGCCTTCGATCATGCCGAGCATGGCCAGACGCAGTTCTTTGCCTTCGGTGCTCATGGGATGGTGATGGGCAGGCCTGTCGAGACGGAGCGCAGGGCGGCGAGGTTGAACCGCAGCGTCTGCACGGCTTCGTCGAAGGTGCTGAGCGGCGTGGGTTGGCCCTCCATGCCGTCGATAAAAGCATTGGCCTGGGCGATGAAGAGATCGTCGCGTTCGAGCGGAGGCGTCGTGTGCCAGGTCCAGTCATCGTCTCCGCGACGCATCAGGCCCCAGCGCCGCGTGTGGGATTCGATCTTCACGCTGCCGTTCTCGCAATGGATCTGGAGCGTGGATTCGTTCGGGGCCTGGAACTGCGTCATCGCATAGCTGACTAGGACATCGCCGTGACGGGCGCTCACATTGACGGTGTCTTCCACGGTCACGCCTTCGAGCTGCTGGTGGGAGGCGTCGCAAAACACGCGGGTCATCGGACCGATGAGCCACTCCATGGCGTTCACGAGATGCGTGAGCGCATCCTGAATGGCGCCGCCGCCAGTCTCGTGGCGCGTGTAGTAGATCTGGCGATAAGCGGGACGAAAGGTCGGAAAGTGCTGCCCGGCGACGACACTGGCGTGCAGCGGTTTGCCAAGGCCGCCCTCCTGCAAAAACGCTCGCGCTCCGGCCACCCAGGGAAAGCTGTGATATACATAGGCGACGGCATTGAATCGTCCGCCGGCGGCGAGGGCGGTTCGTGTCTGATCCACTTCATCAAGCGTCACGGCGAGCGGCTTCTCGATGAGCAGAGCCGCGCCATGGGCGGCACCTTCGCGAGCGATGGTCAGATGGGTGTGCGCTGGCGTGCAAATAACGAGCGCGTCCCAGCTCTTCGCATTGAGAGCGCTTTTCAGATCTGGAAACGTCGGCACGCCATAGCGGGCGCCGACTTCTTGAAGCAGCGCGGCATTCGCATCGCAGACGCCGGGTTTACAGCGGCCCGTCTTTTGGAAACAGCGCAGGTGGCGTTCGCCAATGCTGCCGCAGCCGATGATCAGGATGGAATGCATGGCGCGGAGTAAAGGCGGTGGAGATGCTGATCCAAGATGAATCGTCTGGTCTGTTCAAAGAACCATCGTACTGCCTCACTCGGACGCCTGCTGTCCGACTCGCATCTTCTGGAAGGGCACGCTTTCGCACACGGCGAGGAGGATGTCCTGGAAGCGGTTGCCGGAGGCGGCGGCCCGGCGCAGCGCCTCCTCGACGGCCGGTTTGTCCGTGTATTCGAGGCCGCGTCCGAGCGCGTAGGTCAGGAGGTTTTCGGTGAGGTTCTTGACGAACTGGCCGCTCATTTCATTGACGAGCAGTGTCCGCAGTTCCGAGAAATCCTTGAACGATTGTCCACGCACGAGACTGCCGGAGGCATCGATGGGCAGGTTCTTGTCTTTGTCGCGTCAGCGGCCGATGGCGTCGTAGTTCTCAAAGGCGAGGCCCATGGGGTCGAGGAAGGCGTGGCAGCCGGCACAGGAGGCGTTGCTGCGGTGCTCTTCGAGCTGCTGGCGCAGCGTGAGCTTGCCGAAGCTGGCCTTCTTTTCATCCAGGGGCGCCACACCACCCGGCGCAGGCGGCGGTGGGGTGCCGAGGATGTTTTCCAGCAGGTACTTGCCGCGTTTCACAGGCGAAGTGCGCGTGGGATTCGATGTGAGCGTCAAAATGCTGCCGTGGGTGAGAATGCCGCCACGTGTCGTGCCCTGCAGGGAGACCTTTTGATACTTGTCGCCCTTCACACCGTCGATGCCGTAGAATCGGGCGAGCTTGTCATTCACAAAGGTATAATCGGCGTTCAGGAACGCGATGACGCTGAGGTTCTCCTTCAGGATGTGCTCGAAGAGCATCTGCGACTCGCGTTTCATCAGGTAGCCCATGCCGCCCTTCCACTCGGGAAACCGGCTGGTGTCCACGTCCACGATGTCCATGTCCCGCAGTTGCAGCCACTGACCGGCGAAGTTTTCCGTGAGGCTGGCTCCGCGCCAGTCGGTAATCATGCGTTTCACTTCCGCGGCCAGGTTCTTGCGCAGTTCACCTTTGGCGGCGAGCTGCAGCAGGCGGTCGTCTGGCGGTGCGGCCCAGAGGAAATAGGAGAGTCGCGATGCAAGGCTGTATTCGTCGATCAAGGCGACGCCGTTCTTCGCATCGCCAACCGGCTGCGGCATGCCGCGATAGAGGAACGAAGGCGAGACGAGCATGCCGCGCAGCACGTAGCCCATCGTCTCCATCGGTGGCAGGCCTTCCTTGATGCCGAGATCGGCAAACGCATGCCACTTGGTCTTTTCTGCATCGAGCATGGGACGGCGGAAGAGACGCGTGCCGAGTTTTTCAACGAGCGCGGGAAGCGCGGTGTTGTCGATTCCGGAAGGCTGATCGAGCGGCCCCTCG
>DAORHS010000760.1:0-2715 GCA_035438165.1 Prosthecobacter sp. | reverse complement strand
AGCGCACGCGGCTTTTGCGCGGTGGGAATTTCGCCGGAGAGCTGCTCGGGAGCGAGTCTCTGCAGATTCGCACGCAGTTCCCGCATGGCGGCGACCACCCCCACTCCCGCGCTGGAGAGGCAGGCATCGAGCAGTTCGCCAAAATCCGTGGCAGGCAGCAGATGATCCGGCAGCGTCGGGCCTCCCCCGCCCTGCTCGGCAAGGAAGGTGCGGAGAAACTTGGCCTGCTTTTCAAAGTTGGGCTTCAGCGCCCGCTTCCTGCCGGCGCTGCTCTCGAGCACTCGAAAATCGGCGGCCAGCACTTGCACGGCCTGCGGCGCGGTCTGCACCACGCGGAAGCTGTCGAGCGGAGACTCGGTGAGGAACTCGCCGCGCTCACAGACCGCCACGGCTGTCTCCAAGGCGCGGCAGGCGATCATGATCGCGAGCCAGCCCGGAATGTCCTGCTGGCGGGCGAGATACCCGCGCAGCGCCTCACCATCGATGTTGCTGGTGATGTAAAACGGATTGCCTTCGTCCTCGCCGCACTCAATCATCCGCGCCAGCGCCGGGTGGCCGCGTTTTTGCAGCGTTCTGCAGGCTTCCTCGAAAGAGACACGGTTCGAGAGCGGCTCCAGCAGCACATGGCAGTGCACGTATTCGAGCCGCTGCATGTCGAAGGCCAGCACCGCCACCTGCTCGGCATTACGAACGAGCTCGACGTTGTTGCCGTCGGCGTCCTGAACGATTTGG
This sequence comes from Prosthecobacter sp., assembly GCA_035438165.1. Taxonomy (GTDB): domain Bacteria; phylum Verrucomicrobiota; class Verrucomicrobiia; order Verrucomicrobiales; family Verrucomicrobiaceae; genus Prosthecobacter. The sequence goes on along the minus strand of DAORHS010000760.1, from coordinate 1,983 downwards.
TAATGCCTGAATTGACTCGGCTCCGACATGGGGGCGCTTGGGGGAAAAGATGGAGCGACTATCCTTCCATGCGGCGGATGTTCAAGCCGACGTTTCCACCCGGAGGAGGAGAATTAAGCCGGTGGCTTCCATGCGGCGATGGCGTCGGGCGAACGGGCCTTCATGCCGAGGCGTTGCGTGGTGAATTCATCCGGCAGGAGGATCTCCGTGGCCGATCCAAAGGTCAGGGCGCCGATGAAGTGCATCTCGGTGCGCTCCGCGGACTCTGCCAGCCAGGCGAAGGAGCGATGGTAGAGGCCCAGAAACGCATCCACATACGGGGCGATGCAGTCCGAAGCCTGGGAGGCCATCTTCAATCCGATGGCTCGCATGCTCGCCGCATCCAGCAGCGTCATCGACACCCCGGGCATTTCCGGGAGGGCCGACGGCAGCAGATGATCGTTCAAAGAAACCGTCCTGCCGTTGTCGGTGAACGGATAGGGCGCACCGTCCATGGTGGAGACGATCTGCCGCACGAGGTTGAGCATTTTGGGAACGACGGATTGCAGCGCCGTGAGGAAGGCGCTGGGATCATCGACATTGGCAAACTTCGCCCCGAGGGTCTGAAAGGCGAAGAAGGTGGTGAGCAGTTCGCGGAAGGACGGCAGCGCTCCGGCCATCGCCTCATAGATGGTCACCCACGCCGTCAGATCCCGCCGCCGACCACGCAGCCATTCGCTGAGATCAGACGGCTCGCTCCACCACAGCATGCCGAGCGCGGAGGCAAAGCGGCATTCCAACACACGCTCGCGCTCCTGCAGCGGTCCCTCCATGTGCTCCATGACCATGCGCTGCCGTGCGGCCTCGGTGCGCAGCGCCCCCGGGCTGGCATCCTCGGTGCCAAACTGCATTCGCGACACGGTGAATCCCGCGAGGCTGAGCGTGGCGGCGGCCTCCAGATCACGCCGGCGCTGCCAGGCCTGGTTCCATTCCTGCAGCGCCACCTTGAACTGCGGCCCCCACGCCACGACCTCGTCACGCACGCGCTGGATCTCGCGCTGCAACTCGCTGCGGGCGGTGGCATTCGCCGGTGTGCTGCCCAGACCGCACAACGCACGCTCGGGATGCGCGAGTCCGCCGAAGTAACGTCGGATCACGAGCAACGCCTCCTCCTCGCGCCGGTTCTGATGAATGACCTCCTCATCCGCCACCATTCGGTGCTCATGAAGATTCAGCCCCAGATCATGCTGGTAGTAGAAGTAAGTGACCTGGCGCGCGAGATCGACAAACTGACGCATCACCGAAGCCGCTGGCTGCATGGGGGAGAGGTAGGCCACCAGCGCCTCCCCCTTGATCGACTTGCCCGCCGCTTTGGCCTCCGTGGGCGCGTCGCCCGCTTCCGCGCGTTTGGAGGCATTGGCCTTGGCTGCCGCCGCGACATGACGTGCCATCAGCAGGGACAGGTTTTCCGGCAGACGGTGCTGAATGACACCCCGGTGGATTTCCTGTTCCGCCGCCTTCCAGGACCCGCCGAGCAGCGCGAGCTTGCGCTGCAGCCGGTCATAAAAATCCGCGCCGATGACATTCGCACCGGTGCGTTCCGCCGAACGCTGAATGAGCCACAGCGTCACCGAACTCGTCAGACGGGACGCGAGCGCCAGAATCATGAAGGGAATCTTCGCCGCCCACATCCATCCCCGGATGACTCGGCGCCCCTGCTTGTGCCACTCGGATTCCTTTTTCGGCTTCTCGCTCAGGTGCATCTCCCAGGAATCACGCTCCATCACCGCGCGGAAGAACCACGCGTTCATCTCACGCACGGCATGCACAAAGATCGTGCTGATGCCGCCCGCGTTGTGGCTGAGTTCATGCGCCAGCAGTCCGCTGAGTTCGCGGGCGGTGATCACCGAGATCACCGGCAGCCCCAGATGCAGGGTCGTCTGCCCTGTGAGGATGCCAAACAGGCCGCCAAACATCGAACTGCGCACGGAGATCGTCGTATCC
>DAORHS010000759.1:0-2718 GCA_035438165.1 Prosthecobacter sp. | reverse complement strand
AAGAATGGCTCATGGTTTGGCGGGAGGTGCGGGTTCCACGGGCGTCATCCGGCTCTCAAGCTGGGACGCGATCTTTTGCAGCGGCTCGATGCTGAGATGTGGCAGGATGTCATGCTTGAGGACACCCGTCTCATCGCGCTGGAGATCACGGAAATGAAGCTGCGTGGCACCGACTTCGATGACTTGTGCCAGAAAGACCTCGCCCTTGAAGGCAAGCTCGATCACATCGCCTTCGGCCGCCCGGCGGCCGCCGATGAGGAACTCTTTGCGCGGCAGATTCACTCCGTTGATCTTCAGCGTCTGCAGCGCCTGGTTCAGTGTGATCTTGGGCGTGGCACGATAAACGTCCTCGGTGATCACGGGGGCGTCATCTTCGCGGGGAAAGGTGGACAGGCCAAAGGGGTCCATGTTGCGCTGACGCACACCGAGTTTCTTCGCCTGCGCTTCGATGCTCTCTGCTTTCGGCAGCAACTCCGTGCGCGGCAGCCAGCTCGCGCTGCCGTTGCCGATAAACAAAGCTGCACGCCTGGGCGCGGCAGGTTTGGTCTGTGCCTGGACCGGAACCAGGGCGAAACCCATCATCATGAGACTGACCAGGATGCGTGTCATTTTTTCTCCTCCACGGCCTTCCAGCAGGCATGCGTCATCTCCATCACCAGAAATTCACGCTGGTTCAGCAGCAGGTCGGCCTTGCGGGTGATTTTCAGCTCCTCCAGCACGGCCTGAGGCATGAGCGACTCCACCTGCAGCAACGCCTCCTGCATGGGACCCAGCCCCCCTTGAAAACTGCTCTTCACGCGAGCCACATCGGTTTTGACCTGACGACCGAGACGTCCGCGGTCGAGCGGAAAGACCAGACCGCTGCGCTCGAGTTCGATCTCCTGATACTTCGGCAGCAGCGTGTCCAGAATGCGGGTGAACAGCTGGCCGGGATCTCCTTTGAGCAGGGTCTTCTGATCCTGGAAAGTCTTGCGCTTGGGAGCCAGCACGGCCTCCAGCTTTTTCATCGCGACGAGGCGCTGGGTTTGCTCTTTGTAGAGTTCTTCTTTCTCCGCACGCATCGTGCCCAGCTTGCTGACACCGGCGATCACACCGCCCAGCAGCAGGCAGTTGAACATCGCGGGCATGATCAGCCCGTAACGGAGTATGGGGCGTGTGTAGGCGCTCATGGCGGCGTTTCAGAATGGCTTGTCCAGAGGAAGCGAAAGCGCGTCTTTGTCTGTCAGGGTCTGGGTGATCGTGGCCTCGAAACTGAAGGGGAAGGCCAGCGACGGATCACGTGCAAGGTCACCGGCCGAAGCCTGCGGGCTGAAGCGCGAATTGCGTCCCTGCGTGAGGGCGATCGTCATCTGGCGTGTGGGTTCAGGGCGGCAGGCCTCGTCTCCGGTAGCCTCAGCCACCCGTTCGAAGAAGGCGCTCAGGCCACGCTGGCTGTTGAGCGTGCTGAGCAGTTGCAGCGCCTTCGGTTTGACGAGTCCCTTGAGGATCCAGGTGCGATTGAGGCCGGTGAATTCTGGTTTGGCTCCTTTGCCAGCGGCGACCGGAGCGCGGGCCGCCTCGACATTGTAAAGAAAGCTGTCCAGCCGCACGCCCGAGTCTTCCGGAAAGAGCTGAAGCAGGAACTCCAGCGTCACCCATCCGCGTGAGCGCGGCTGCAGCAGGCGTGCGGTGACGTCGATCTGACGCTTCTCCTCCAGCAGCTTCGTGTGCTTGTCCTGCGTCTGCTTCATCTGATAGGGTGTGAGCTCCCAGGAAGGGTGGTTCATCGCCGCGAACAACGACCAGGTGCCGTAGCCTCCGGTGCCGATGAGTGAGAACACAAGCAGGTAGATGAACCAGGATGAAAAGCGCAGCACACGCAGATCCCGCTGGGTGGGATACAGCTGATCCAGCCGTGCCGTGTCCATGAAACTCTGTCTGGCCCACCCGTTCCACAGCGCACGAAAGCTCTCCGCACGGGCCAGCGGCGTGTTTCCAGTGCTCACCAGCTCGACCGCCGTTGTGTCATAAACAAGGAATTCAGGCCGATGTCCCGGCACCTCGGCCAGCGCCGGATGTTCCGCGAGATTGAGCAGCTCAAACTGAATGGGCTGACGGCTGATGGAATAAAGCTCGAGTTCTTGCGCGGCCGATTGCAATGCCTGTGGCTGCGCGGAGACGATCAGCACCTTGGGCGTGGTCAGCTCGGCCCCCAGCGCCATGTTCCAAAGGATGTCACCAAATCCCGTCGGAACCTGTGAGCCTCCACGATGAGTGAGGCTGCGCACGGTACAGAGCTCGCCCGCGGGGTTGATCGCAAAGACGGCGGTGAACTTGTAAAAGCTGACGGCCACCAGGCAGCCGCCTTCCAAATGTGATTTCAGCAGCGGCAGTGCCGCCAGCGTTTCCACCGGGGCGCTGGTCACCGCCACGCGCACGGGCATCCGCAGATCCTCCGCACAGGCCAGCAGCGTTTTCAAAAAAGCCTCACGGGAACGGGAAAGCGTCACAGCGGTGCAGCGTGCCTGCCCGGGCGCTGAGCCCCAAAACGGCAGCAGCCGCCAGGTGTTTGCCTCCACTGACACGTCACGGTCGGCGAGCACCTCGCGTGGATCATCCACCAAATTATAGCGCAGGATCTGGAAATCATCTCCCGCCTCGCCGGCCACTTCACCCGCCTGGGCGATCTCAGCCAGCCCAAATTCATCGGCCACATGCAGGATCACTCCCAGGGCCTTC
>DAORHS010000758.1:0-2720 GCA_035438165.1 Prosthecobacter sp. | reverse complement strand
CTGAAGTTGGAAAACAGCTACGACATCAGCCAGTTCATCGAAGAGTCGATTCACGAAGTCTATCGCACGCTGATCATCGCGCTCGTGCTGGTGATTGCGATCATCTACCTCTTCCTGGGCAGCATGCGTGCGGTGCTGGTGCCGACGCTCGCCGTTCCGGTCAGCATGCTGGCCACCTGCATCGTGCTGCTGGCGCTGGATTACTCGATGAACACGCTGACGCTGCTCGCCTTCGTGCTCGCCATCGGGCTCGTGGTGGATGACGCCATCGTGGTGTTGGAAAACATTCACCGGCGCATCGAGGAGGGGGAGACGCCGCTGGTGGCCGCCTACCTCGGCACGCGCCAGGTTGGATTTGCGGTCGTCGCGACAACGCTGGTGCTCATGTCTGTGTTTGTGCCCGTGACGTTCATGCCGGGAGACGCGGGCAGGTTGTTTGCGGAGTTCAGCGTGACGCTGGCGATTGCCGTGGGCTTCAGCGGCTTTGTGGCGCTGACGCTTTCGCCCATGCTTGCCTCCAAGATTTTGCGCAACCGGGAGCAGGACAACCTGGTGGTCCGCCTGCTGGAGCGCGTGTTTTTGGCGGTGCAGGGTATGTACAGCAAGGCGCTCGGGGTGGCGTTGAAGTTTCCCGCCACGGCCGTGCCCGTCGTGGTAGGTGTCACGCTGATGTGCGGGTGGCTGCTGCGCACGATCCCGGATGAGTTCACGCCACGCGAGGATCGCGGCTCCTTTTTCATCACGGCCGCAGGCCCGCCCGGAACCACCTATGCGAGCACCGCAGCGACGCTTGAGACCATGCACGAACGGCTGATGTATCTGGTGGAGGAAAAGGGCGAGGCCACGCGCGTGATCGCCCGCGCACCCCGTTCGTTCGGAACGGCGGCTGACTTCAACGAAGGCATCAATGTCATCACGCTGACTCCTTTCGGCACCCGGCGGGACGGGTTTGAGATCATGGCCGACGTGCGGGCGAAAATCGCCGACATTCCCAATGCCAAAACGGCGGTCATCATGCGCCAGGGGATGATGCGCGGCCTTTCCAAGCCGCTGCAGCTCGTGCTCAGCGGTCCCACGTTTGAGGAGCTGGCGGAATGGCGGGACATCGTGATGGACAAGGCGGCGGCCAATCCACGCCTGATCGGGCTCGACTGCGACTACCGCGAAACCAAGCCGCAGTTGAATGTGAGCATCAATCACACGCGTGCCGCGGATCTGGGTGTTTCATCGGAGAACATCGGCCGCACCCTGGAAACGCTGCTCGGCGGTCGGCGTGCGACCACGTTTCTGCGCCAGGGGGAGGAGTATGATGTGATTCTCGAAGGCAGCTATGCCGACAAGCGCAGCCCGCTCGACCTGAACAACATTTTTGTGCGCAGCGAGAAGAGCCGGCAGCTCATTCCCCTGGCGAATCTGGTGACGATGACCGAGTTCGCCGACAGCGGCACGCTGAACCGGTACAACCGCATGCGCAGCATCACCTTTGATGCCGATCTGGCGGACGGCTACAGCCTGGGGGAAGCGGTGGCGTATTTGGAGCAGTTGATTCGTGACGAGCTTCCCTCTTCGGCGGTGGTGGGCTACAAGGGCAATGCGCTCAAGCTGAAGGAGAACACCGGCAGTATCGGCCTGATTTTCATGCTGGCCCTGCTCATCGCCTTCCTCGTTCTCGCGGCGCAGTTTGAAAGCTTTGTGCATCCGTTCACGATCATGCTCACGGTTCCCGTGGCCGTGGCCGGTGCGCTGCTCGGGCTGCAGATCATGGGCATGAATCAAAGCATCTACAGTCAGATCGGGCTCATCATGCTCATCGGTCTGGCGGCCAAGAACGGCATCCTCATCGTCGAATTCATCAATCAGCTCCGTGATGAGGGCGTGGAATTTCATGAGGCTGTGATGAAGGCCGGGGAGCAGCGTCTGCGGCCCATCGTGATGACCGCACTGTCCACGGTGATGGGGGCGCTGCCGCTGATGCTCGGCAAGGGGGCGGGCTATGAAACACGCATGGTGGTGGGCGTGGTGATCGTGTTTGGCGTGACTTCGGCGACCCTGGTGACGCTGTTCCTTGTGCCGATGGTGTACGCCCTGATCGCCCGGCGCACGGGTTCGCCGCTCGATGTCACCCGCAAACTCGAATCCGCGCTCACCGGCGAGGAACCTCCGTCCCCGAAGAACTATCCCGCCTTGCTGCATCTGCTGCTGTTTGCCTTTCTGCTGCTGCCGTCCTGCAATCTCGCGCCCCGTTATTTTGCACCGAAACCCGATCTGCCGAAGGAGTTCAAAACCAGCGGACCCTGGCGCACGGCAAAGCCGCGTGATGAATCCAGCCGGGGTGAATGGTGGCGCCTGTTCGGAGACGCACGTCTGGATGCGCTCATGAAGCAGGCACAGGCGGGCAGCCCGACGTTGGAGCTCGCGATGCATCGCGTCACTGAAGCGAGAGCGCTGGCGCGTGCGGACCGGGCGGGTTTGTTTCCGTTTCTCACGCTGAACAGTGCTTCCACACGAAGCCGTGGTTCGGGCAACATGAAGTTTCAGTTCGCCGGCGGCCGCACGCGCAACGTGCTCGGTGCCACGCTGGATTTTCAATACGAACTCGATTTCTGGGGCAAGCTGCGCAACCAAAGCCGCGCCGGAGCAGCGCGTGCGGAAGTGGAGCAGGCCAGTTATCACAACGTCCTGCTCGGTCTGCAAAGCGAGCTGGCGATGAACTACTTCGC
>DAORHS010000757.1:0-2727 GCA_035438165.1 Prosthecobacter sp. | reverse complement strand
CAGATCAAAGGCCAGAACTCCCTTGGTATGCCCGCGTGAGCTGAATGTCTGGCGTGGCTTGAAAGCAACGCCGTTCACCGGATTTTTGTAGCCGCTGTTGTCGTCCGGATTTTCGTCGTTGTAACTGAACCAGCCGAGCCCCGGATTTTTCGTTGGTGTGGCCGAATAAAGCTGATGCAGCGTTTGAAACAGCGCGCCCTGCTTCTGATCCATCTTGTTCGGGGAAAGCTGCAACGTCCGCTTTGCCTTCGCATCGGCCGCATCAAAGTAAAGATAGTCGTTTCCCTTCGACACTCCTGCCGGTTCGCTGTGGGCTGACACTTTGTAGGCGAACCACCAGTCCACGGGGTTCCCGCTGTCATCGATGGCGGTGAGGATGTCGCGCGCGGTGCTCATGGGTGTGAGGTCTCAACCAAACTCCGAAACCTGCATGTCAAAGATCGCATCCACGCGCTCCTGATTCCTCTTCCCCGTCCACCTGGCATGTACTTTTTGCAGCACCTCCAGTGGTTTCGCCTCCGGATTCCGGCTCATCTCGCTCTGCCATCCTGCGGCAATCAGATCCTGCTGCAGCACCGTCCTGAAGTGCGCGTAACCCTGGTTGGGGTCGTCCTTCATGCTGGGATCATAGTACATAAATTGCGCCGGATGATTCGCGCACAGCACCGCGGTCTGCGGGCCTCCCTCCAGCAGCGGCAGGGAGACCAACGAAAGTGGCGCCAGATCCGGCCCCTTGTTTCCCGTGATTTTGCCGCTGAGATCCTTGGGATTGCAGGTCGTCTGCAAATAATTCATCACCGGACCGCCATAGGCCACGATGGGCTGTGTGGCCTTCTTGTTCGGCGTCGCCCGCAGCAGCAGATTGAGCATCTGGTCCACATACGGCTTGAACATGGTGCCAAACGGCTGGATCGCCGCCGCACCCGCCGCGCCGCCGTTCGCCGCGATGGGCAGCAGATCCACGATGGTTTCCAGCAGAGTGTTCCGCGCGCCAGGAAAGCCATTGCAGCCCAGCAGATTCTCCCAGCGCCGGTTCGTCGGCGAATACAAATAGTCCATGTAGTTCAGCGTCTCGCTGGGCGGATAATGCAGAAGCTGAATCGACGCCGTGTTCATCATCGCCAGGCCGAACGGTGGCAGAAAACTCACCCCGGTGGGGATCGTCTTCGCCTTGGCCATGCCTTGATAAAACAAACGCAGCGCCATTCCCGCCGCCTTGAGAAAGGCCGGAATCTGCGTGGCATAACGCGTCAGGTCCGCCTTGGGGTCCGGACTGACGATCTTCACATGGTAAAGTGTGGTCTCGACCGTCTTGCCAGTCGCTTTGTCAGCCTTCTTTTCAAGCGTCGTGCCCACATAAGCCCACGCGCCGTACTGAAGATCACGCAGCAGCGTCTGGTTGATGGTGTGGTTGATGCAGTCCGCCAGCTTGACCCCGGGAGGCGTGTAGGGATACAGCGGTGCCAGCGTCGTTTCTTCCCCGAGGTCAAAGGACACGGTGCCGTTAGCCGATATGGATGAATTCATGTAAAACCGATTTCAACCGTTGATCGGATGGTCGTCAATCCTTTAATCAGGCATCTTGAACTTGGTCGCACCCATATGTCCGGAAACCACTGGACGACGGATAAACGCGGACGCGATAAAGATTGAAGCATAAGCCGGTCTTTCGCAGACTCTCTGCAATAACCACACCTTTGCAATGCAACCACCGCCCATTCCCAGCAAAGACACCGAGCATCTGCGCACGCTCGCCATCTGCCACTACGTCATGGCCGGAATGGCGATTGCCGGCCTCGCCTTCCTGGCGCTGCATTACTCCATCATGAACATGGTGTTCAATCATCCGAAGGTCTGGGAGAAGCCGGGCGGCGACATGCCATTCACGCCAGAGGAATTCATCGGGTTCTTCAAATGGTTCTACGTCTTCATGGCGGTCTGGTTTGTGATGGGCGGCATGCTGACGTTCATCGCCGGCCGTTTCATCCACCGCCGCGTGAACCGGACGTTCTCCATCGTCATCGCCGGAATCAACTGCCTGCACTTCCCCTTCGGCACCGCTTTGGGGATCTTCACGCTGATCGTGCTGACCCGTGATTCGGTGATCCGGCTTTATGCAGACTCGAAACCGCCAGGCGAAGGGGCGGCCTGAAACTTTGAGCTTGGAACTTGAAACCTTCTGGCCGAAAACCTTCCGACTCCAACTCTCAGTCCTCTTTTATGTATTTCCTCGGCATCGACAGCGGCACGCAAAGCACCAAGGCCATCGTCCTTGATCTCGACACAGGCAAGATCGTCGCCACCGGCCACAGTTCGTATGAGTTGATCGACGGCCTGCCGCCCGGACATCTCGAACAGGATCCGCAGAACTGGCTCGACGCCGTGGATGCCTCCGTGCAGCAGTGCCTCGAACAGATCGGCAAAGACAAGTCGAAGATCGCCGGCATCGGCGTCAGCGGACAGCAGCACGGCCTCGTGGCGCTCGGCGCGGACGACAAGCCCGTGCGTGCGGCGAAACTCTGGTGCGACACCTCCACGCAGGCGCAGTGCGCGGAGATCGCGCATCATTTCGGCGGCCAGCCGGGCGTGATCGCGGTAGCGGGCAATGCCATGCTGCCTGGCTACACGATTCCGAAACTGCTGTGGATGAAGCAGAACGAGCCGGAGAACTTCGCGAAGACGAAGACGATCCTGCGTGAGCAACCGTTCCACGACAGGCAGGACTGC
>DAORHS010000756.1:0-2745 GCA_035438165.1 Prosthecobacter sp. | reverse complement strand
AACGAACGCTAAGTCCGTGGGGTGGACAGACGTTCTTGTTTGGTCCTACCCAGGACAAAATCCAAAGTGCAGATCTGTTGTTATTCTCGACTGGATTGTTTCCCGAATGCTACTCTGACGAAAACCTCATGGCTGATCTCAGTGCTTATCTCAACGTTTACAATACCGCTTTGGTTATTCTCGAGCGGAAGGGCTTCAGTATCCGTTTCGATGAAAAAAAGGAGTGGTGGTATGCCAAAAAAGGTGATTGGGAGTTCCTTGCGGATGATCCCATGCAACTATTGGGTCTTGTTGCCATTTACGAATACCAGTCTCCGCAAACAAAAGAAGAATATTGGTGGAAGATCGATGAACCGGATCTTTTGGCTCAATTTGATCCGAGGACAAAGGAATGATGATTCCCACAAGCTCATGCGTGGCAAGAGCTTCCCGTATGAGTCCGTAGTTTGGGACGATCATGATCCCCCTTCGCCATGTCCTTCTGCTCTCGCTGTTCACCACCTCGCTTTCTGCGGAGGTGGCAAAGGTGCATCCGGCGCAGGCGATGGGAATTTTGAAGACGCAGTGCCTCGGCTGCCACAATGCGGAGAAGAAGAAGGGCGGGCTGTCGCTGGAGACGCGGGATCTGGCGCTCAAAGGCGGCGAGAACGGCGCGGCATTGAAGGCGGGCGATGCGGCACGCAGTGCATTGATCACGGCGCTGAATGATCCGGGCGATGCGCACATGCCGCCGAAGAAGCAGATGCCGGAGAAGCAGGTCAACCTGCTGAAGGCCTGGGTGAATGCAGGCGCGGCCTGGGACGACGCGGCGTTGAAGAAGTTCGGCGAACTAACACCGGCGGACAAACTCACCGCGTTGCCTGCCAGCCACACGCCCTCGGCCGCGCTGGCCTTGAGTGCGGATGGGAAGTGGCTGGCGACGGGCGTGGGCAATCGCGTGCTGGTGCGCGATGTGAGCGCGAAGGACGCGCCGGTGGTGGCGACGCTGGAAGGTCACAAAGACGTCGTGCAATCGCTCGCGTGGAATGCGGATGGTTCGCTGCTTGCGGCGGGAGGTTATCGAAGCGTGCTGGTGTGGAAGCCGGCGGATTGGAAGGTGGCCCACACGTTGAGCACACCGCTCGAAGGCCGCGTCACGGGACTGGCTTTCCTGGCGGACAAAACGACGCTGATCCTCGCGGATGGCTCTACGGCTGCGAAGGGCTTGCTGCATCGCTGGAAACTCGGTGAAGCAAAACCGGCGCAGACCATCGAAGCGCATGCCGACAACATTTTGAGCCTCGCCATGAGCCGCGACGGCAAACAACTCGCCACTGGCGGTGCGGATACACAGGCGAAGGTGTGGGACGCGGCGACGTTTAAGGAAATCGCGAAGATCGAAGGCCATGTGGGCCATGTCGTGGCGCTGGCGTTCAGCACGGACGGCAAATGGCTCGCCACCGGCTCGGCGGACAAGGATCTCAAAGTCTGGGACATCGCCAGCAAGGAGATGCTGATGCTGCTGGGCGACAAATCGACACCGGTCAACGCGCTGATGTGGTCGCCAGACTCGACGAGCCTGACCTTCCTCTCCGACAACGGCAACGTCACCGGCGTCACCGAATTGAAGACCCACGACGGCGTGCGCCTGGCGTTCACCAGCGGCAAGCAGAAGAAGCTCATCATGCTCGACGGTGTGCCGAACGCCGCCGTGATGACGGCGGATGGCAAAAACATCTTCGCCGCCCTGGATTCGGGCGAAGTGATTCGTCTCGATGAAAAAGCCGCCGTCACCAAACTCTCGCCCCCTAACTCATCACCCTCAACCCCCAACCCCAAAGCCCTCTCCTTCACGCAGGACATCCTGCCCATTCTCAGCAAGGCGGGCTGCAATCTCGGTGCCTGCCATGCCAAGGCCTCCGGACAGGCGGGCTTCAAGCTCTCCATCTTCGCCTACGATCCGAAGGGCGATTACATGGAGCTCGTGAAGGACTCGCGTGGCCGTCGTGTCTTTCCTGCGTTGCCGGAGGACAGCCTGCTGCTGCAAAAAGCCGTGGTGCGCGTGCAGCACGAAGGCGGACAGCGGTTTGAGCCCGACTCGGCTTCCGCGAAGACGATCGCCGACTGGATTCGCCAGGGCATGCCCTATGAAACGCCGGGACAACCTGCTCTCACAGGCATCGACGTGACACCGGCGGAGAAGACGTATCGCAAGAGCGAAGCGGGCGCGCTCAAAGTCACGGCCAAATACAGCGATGGCACGAGCCGCGATGTCACCGGGCTCACGGACTATATTTCCTCCGAGAAATCCATCGCCACCGTGGATGAAGAGGGGCGCATGCAGACCACCAGCGAAAGCGGCGAGACGGTGATCGTGGCGCGTTACATGGGCATGGTGGCCATCTCGCGCGTGGCGGTGCCGGCCGACAAGATTCTGCCGCCGGAGCGCTACGCGAAGCTCACCGTGCGCAACGAGATCGACAAACTCGTCTATGCGCGCCTGCAGAAGCTCGGCCATCTGCCCAGCGACACCTGCACCGATGCGGAGTTTCTGCGCCGCAGCACGCTCGATGCGATCGGCATGCTGCCCACGGTGGACGAGGCGCGCGCCTTTGCCGCCAACAAGGATCCGAAGAAGTTCGAGCAGTGGGTCGATGCACTTCTTCAGCGTCCCGAATGGGCTGATCACTGGGCGATCAAGTGGGGCGATCTCATTCGTCCGAATCCCTCGCGTGTCGGCGTGAAGCCGGTTTATCTGCTCGACCA
>DAORHS010000755.1:0-2751 GCA_035438165.1 Prosthecobacter sp. | reverse complement strand
GACGGCTGGTTCCGCCCCGTCAGCACCCAGACCGGCCCCGACGGCTTCCTGTGGATCATGGACTGGTGCGACAAGTATCCCTGCTACCAAAACGCCAAGGCCAACCCCGAAGGCGTGGACCGCGAGCGCGGAAGAATCTGGAGAGTAGTCCGCGAGTCCTCTCGCGGCGAATCACCCCCGGCGCCAAACAACACTCCAGGCAAAAAAGAGAGTCAAACGACGCCCGCCGCGAGAGGACTCGCGGACTACACCCGTGACCACGCCGACCTCGACCTCAAAAAACTCTCCGCCGCCGACCTCGTGAAGACCCTGGAGCATCCCAACAACTGGATGCGTAGGATGGCGAGAAGGATGCTGGTGGAAGCTTCAAGAGACATTGCTATTGAAGACCTTAGATCAGACAAAAACTCAGCCAATACCCTGATGCAGGAGTTGCTCAGCCAAAGCGTTTCCGATCCACACCGGCTTGAAGCGATTTGGGCCATGCATTCTTCGAGAATGCTAAGCAAAGAAGGATGGTCTTTGCTATCAGAAGACTCATCAGCTTCTTTACGAGCTTGGGCTGCAAGGCTAGTTGGGGAATATCATAGTTATGCTTTCACTAAAATGGGGCAAAACCCAAATCCGCGAGCCGTTCAGCGGCACATCTATGGGTATCCAGGCCTCGTGAAGCTGGCGAGTGACAAGGACGTAATTGTAAGAGCTTCCGTCGGCATTGCCCTCCGAAGCCTTCGAGGACAACTGCTAACGGTTCCTCGTTATCGAGAAATCGGGCAGACACCACCTGCGTCAGTCGAGCCAGTCTTTGCCGAACTCATCTCTGCATGTGCAGATGCAAGTGACTCTTTGGAGGCTTTCCATATTTGGATGGCTCTTGAGCCAAGGATTGATAGGCATCCCGAGCAAAGCTTGCAGATGCTCTCTTCAACTGCGGCACAGTCTCAGCCCCTCTCCCGCGTCCTCTCCCACAAAGCCATGCGTCGGCTCTGCGACACGCGGAAGGCGGAGAACCTCGATCTCGCAGTCGGATTCTGTGATCAAATCGCCGAACACGACATCTTGCTCGCGCATTCGCTCGATGGACTCGTCAAAGGCCAGGAAGGCGGCGTGATCAAGCCGGTGAAGGATGTCTCGGCCAGCCTCGCGAAGTGGCGTTCGTCAGCGAATGCGGACGTGCGGAAGCATGCGCAGACGCTCGCAGTGCTGTGGGGCAATGAAGTGGCGGTGAAGGAGATGATCGTGGCGTTGCACGATGCAAAGAAGCCGGAGAAGGACCGCATCGCGGTGCTGCAATCACTGCGAAAGGTCAATACACCGGCGGTGAAGGAAGGGCTGAAGCCGTTGCTGGCACCCGGCACGTCCACCACACTCGCGGTGGCGGCAATTCGTGCCGCTGCGGACCTCGGCGGCCATGATTTCATCGCGCCGCTGGTCACGCAGGCGGCTTCGAAAGACTTCAACGTGCGCAATGCGGCGCTGGAAGCCCTTTCGAGTCGCTCGACGTGGACGAAAGCGATGTTGGACGCCATTGCAGCAGAGCTGGTGAGCGCGAGCGGCTTCCCGGCTCCGGTGCGGCGTGCGTTGGCCACAAGCAAGGACAAGACCATCCGCGATCAAGCCTTCAAGCTGCTCGGCGCGTGGCAGGACTCTTCGAACGACGTGAAGTCGCTCATCGCGCAGAAGAAGCAGGCTTGTTTGACGGGCGAGCCGGACCTCGCGAACGGCAAAATGATTTTCACGGCGACGTGCATGGTCTGCCACGAATTCCACGGCGGCGGGCAGAAGGTGGGGCCGGATTTGATCGGTAGCGGGCGCAGCAATCTGGATGCGCTGTTGGCGAACGTGATCGATCCGAACCAGATCATCGGCAACGGCTACGAAAACTTCACCGTGAGCACGAAGGACGGTCGCACGCTCGCCGGACGCGTCGTCGAGGACACGCCGGGCCATGTGAAGCTGCTCGGAGCCGGTGGCGCGGCGCAGGTCGTGCCGCGTGATCAAATCGCCTCGCTCACGAACACGAAACAGAGCCTCATGCCGATGGGATTCGGCAATCTGCCCGACGCGGCCTTCCGCGACATGATGTGGTACATTCTCGCCCCGCCGGAAGAAGGCCCGCTCACGCCCGAAAAGAAGAAACTGCTCATCCAAGGCGTCGAAGTGCCCGAAACGGCCTCCAAGCCCGCCAAAACCAACTGGCGCGCCATTGATTGGGAAAGCGTCAGTTTGTGGAATCCCGACTGGAAGGTGAGCGCGCCTGATTTCGAGCGCACGCCAGTCAAACTGGCCGAATACCACGGCAAGACGAACGTGCTGCTCATGCATCCGTTCCCAGACAAGAAGACGCCTGCGAGTTTGGAGCGGAAGCTCAAGGTCGAAGCCGGGAAAACGAAGCTAAAGTTCAGCGTCGCGGCGGATGATCGGGGCGACTGGATCGTCAAGGCCGTGGTCAACGGTCAAGTCGTCAAGGAAATGCCCGTGGATCACGAGAAGCCACGCTGGAAGACCGTGGAGGTCGATCTGGCGAAGTTCGTCGGCCAGGAAGTCACCCTGCACCTCGAAGCTCACGCCAGCGGCTGGGCCTGGGAGTTCGCCTACTGGGGCGGGATCACGCTGGAGTGACGAGCGCGAGTATGGCTTTAGCCTACTCGCCACTTGTCAGGGCCAGCGTTAGCGAATCACCCAAAAACAGGCGAGTAGGCTTCGCCATACTCGCGCTCCACCTGAACACGACTTTTCCCTGTTCCAAAG
>DAORHS010000754.1:0-2753 GCA_035438165.1 Prosthecobacter sp. | reverse complement strand
GAAGCCCCAATGCCAAATGACGAACCAACTTGCTTCGAATGCTTTTCGTCATTCGAACTTCGACATTCCTTCGTCATTCGTCATTCTGGTTTCGTCATTAGCCCGCTCCCATGCCGCCGACCATCTCCCTTCTCTTGATCGACGACCACTTCGTCGTCCGCAGTGGCCTCGTCGCTTCGCTGGAACTCGAAGACGACCTCAAAGTCGTCGGTGAGGCGGATCGTGGAGAGGATGCGCCGAAGCTCTTCGCCAAAAAGAAGCCGGACGTGGTCCTCATGGACCTGCAACTCCCCGGCATGAGCGGCATCGAAGCCACCGCCGCGCTGCTGCGTGATCATCCCGCCGCCCGCGTGCTCATTTTTTCGACCTTCGCCCGCGACGATGAAATCCAGGCTGCGTTGAGGGCCGGAGCCCTCGGCTACCTGCAAAAATCCTCCTCTCGCGACGACCTCCTAGCCGCCATCCGGACTGTAGCGCAAGGCAAGCGCAGCCTGCCGCCCGAGATTGAAAAGAACCTCAAAGACCGCCTCGCCGAGCCCGAGATCACCCCCCGCGAACGCGAAATCCTGACCCTCGTCACCCAGGGGAACGCCAACAAGGAAATCGCCGCCACGCTTGGCATCGGCGAGGACACCGTGAAGCAGCACGTCAGCCGCATCTTGATGAAACTGAAGGTCAACGACCGTGCCCAGGCCACGGCGGAGGCGATCCGGCGCGGGCTGGTCAGTGTGTGATCGTTTCCACCGGCAGGAGTTTGAGCCCGTGCGGCACGAATTTTTCAAAGTCGGCGATGTTGCGTGTCGCCACACTCACCCCCCGGGTCATCGCACAGGCCGCGATCATGCAGTCGGAGTGGCTGCCGCGTTTGCGACCGGTGTAGTGAAACAAGCGCGAGGCCTGCTCGGCCTCCTTGGCGGTGAAGTCCAAGATTCGCCCTTCGACAATGGCATGCACCGCGTCCTTTTGCTGCTTCGTATGAGGCCCGTTCAGAAACTCAGACCAGGCGATGGCGCACACGGCCAGTTCCTCACCATCGACCAGCCACTGACGGATCACCGCGATGTGCGGCGATCCGATGGTGACCAGGTCGATGAGAAGATTGGTGTCCAGGTGGATCATGCTTCCCACCAGTAGCGTTTGGCTTCCCGCTCAGCACGCACGTCGTCACGGAAGGCCTCGGCCTCCTGCACGGTCAGCCCCCCGCCCTTTTGGAGCCAGTCGAGAGCTTTGAGCGGTTTGGGGCGCTGGTCTTTCATGTCTTCCTCCTCTTTGATTTGTCTCACTGCACGCCGCATGACCTCGGCCTTGGGAACGCCCCATTTTTTGGCGAGCAGATCAAGGAAACGCAGGGTTACCTGATCCAGGGCCATGCTGGTTCGGGTGAGTGTGTAAGCCATGTGGTAACTGGTTATGCATCCCTTGAGTTTCCACAAGCGCTTTTTTACCCTCACGAAAGTGGGGGGTCGGAATTGCTGAAACTCGCTCCCAATTGCCGTTCATAGCGGCATGACGCGTTCCGTCCTTCTCAGCACCCTCCTTTTCTCCTCTGCCGCCCTCGCTCAAAACGACAGCAACGCAGGCAACGACATCTCCGACAAGATCGTCGCCAGGCCGGTCATGCAGTGGCGATTTGACGATTCCAAGGAGGCCGGCCCACGTGCGCCGACGTTCCCGGGCTTTCCCACCACCAACACGGCCATGCAGTTCACTGGCGACGGCAATAAGTCTGCTGTTTCGGTGAAGGACAGCGAGGAGCTTCGCTTCGGCCTCAACGAAACCATCACGCTCGAAGCTTGGGTGAAGCCGTCCGCACTCTCCGGCGCGCCCTACATCATTGGCAAGGGACGCCTCGGCACAAAGGCATTCGGCGCGAACAATCAGAACTACGCGCTGCGCCTTCAGGCGACCAAGAGCGGTGCCCAGATCGGTTTCCTCTTCCGCAGCGTCGATCTGCCGGACAAGAAGGGCGACTGGCATCGCTGGTGGTCGAAGGCGACGATGCCCTCGTCAGGCTGGCATCACATCGCCGTCACCTACACCTACGGCAAGCCGAAGAGCATCAAGGGCTACATCGACGGTCGTGAAACGGACGGCGACTGGGACATCGGTGGGGCCACGGATCGTGCGCCAGTGGCCGACGGCGACGCCGTGCTCATCGGCTCCGGTTCCACACGTGCCGCCACGCACTCGTTCAACGGCTGGCTCGACGACGTGGCCATCTACCGTGGTCCCATCGATGTCGATGCGCTGAAATCCCGCTATCGCTTTGTGCCACCACCACCACCCATCGCGAAGAAGGACGTGCCCGCCGGTCGTGTGCTCGTCCAACTCGCCGAGGAGGGCATGCCGGATGCGAACGCCTGGCCCAGCGAACCGCCCAAGGTCAACGAGACCTACACGGAGGACGTGTTTGGCTTCTTCGACGTGCCGCAGAAGTACGTGGACACCGGTGTGCGCGGCGAACGTCACATCCCCTTCCTCCTGCGTGCCGGAGCCAGCGTGACCTTTCCCAAAGGCAGGCACCGCCTGCTGCTGCGGGCGCGTGGGGCCACGAATCTTTACATCGACGGCAAAAACGTGCTCAACACGCCCTTCCCGCCGAATGACAGCGATGGTCATCACCTTGTGGCGGATCAGAAGGACTACCTCAATCTCGGTCCCGATTTCCGCTTTGTCCCGCCGGGCAACCGCGAATCGTGGTGCGAATTCGAAAGCACCGGCAAGCCGCAGTTTTTGGTTCTCGAGACCATCGT
>DAORHS010000753.1:0-2756 GCA_035438165.1 Prosthecobacter sp. | reverse complement strand
AGAGGCCCGCATCAACGAAGCCGGGCTGATCGAGGCGCAAGGCAGCGATTTGCGCGTATTTCGTGGCGATGCGGCCACGCCGTTGTTTGGCAGCGTGTCGAAGGAGCGCGACACCGTCCGCTTCGCGCCCGCGCTGCCCTTCGTGCCTGGCGAAAGCTATCGTGTCGAGTTCCAGAAGAACGACGGCACCTGGAGCACACACCGCCTGCGCTTTGAACTGCCGAAAGCCGGGGCACCCACCGTGAGCATCTCGCCCACCCCCGTCGTGCTTCCTGCCAATGCGTTGAAGTTCTATCTGCACTTCAGCCAGCCGATGGAGCAGGGTGTGTTTCTCGAACGCATCAGTCTGCACCGTGCGGATGGGAGTCCCGTGCAGGGAGCGTTTCGTGAGACCGAGCTGTGGTCGCCCGATGGCAGGCGCCTCACGCTCTGGCTGCATCCCGGCCGGCAGAAGACCGGCGTGAATTTGAATCGCGATGAAGGTCCGGTGCTGAGGGAAGGGGAGGCCCACACGCTGAAGCTCGCCGCGAACTGGCGCTCTGCCGCCGGGGTGGCCTTGGGAAAAGAGATCATGTTTTCCATCACCGCCGGAGCCGTTGATCACGCCTGTCCTGAGCCACAGCGCTGGCAGATCACCGCGCCGAAAGCGGGCACGCGTGAGGCGTTGAGGATTACCTTCGATGAAGCGCTCGACCCCGCCATGCTCGTCTCGGCGTTGAGCGTGAACCGTGGCAAGGCGCGGCTTGCTGGTGCGGTGCATGTCGCGCCTGATGCGCGTTCGTGGTCCTTCACTCCGACGGGCACATGGCCCGCAGGCCCCTGCACGCTGGAGATCGACCCGCTGCTCGAAGACCTCGCCGGGAACAACCTCCTCGGACCCTTTGAAGTGGATCGTGATCAGCCGGTGCAGCCGGCGAAGCTGCCCGTGCTGCGGTTTGAGGTGCGGTAGGTGCTCATCCAGAAAGCTGGCCGAAAAAGAGAAAAGAAGGGAAAGAGTCTTGGAGGGTTAGGGCTTGGAGGGTAGGGCGGCTGGTCCCCAGCCGCCGTCATCGCGGCGCGTGAGTGAGCACGCGCACTTGCCCCCGCAGTCGCAAACGGCGGGCCTTGCGGCAGCCTCGCTTTACTGCCATGGGTGATCCAGAGAACCGTTCCCGCCATCCGCCGTGACATGCTCTATCTCACCCGCCAGCTTGCTGCTGCCTGGAGGGGCCCGCTCTCCAGCTTGATCCCCTCTGCTCCGCCCGTATGATGCCGCATGAAACTCAACGACTACTCCAGGCTGGCCCGGTTGGCGCGCTCGCGGATGCCGAGGCTTTCGTCCGCCGCTGCTTATGCGCAGATGGATCAGTTGATGGGGAGGACGGGGACTTCTCCGGCCCTGAGCGCCAGTGGGCCGCCCTCATCGAGTGGGCTCGCTCCTGCGGGGCAGTCCTCCCGCTAGACTTTCCTGCGCCCGAGCGCCAAGGCGGTCGTGAGCATGACGTGACACTCCACGAGCCCACGGGACGCTGGATCAAATACACCAAGCCAGCTTCCAGCGGTTACACCGTCAGTTGGGGCAGCGATGGCGTTCCCTACCTGCACAACGCCCTGCCGCTCGATTATCTCCAGCGTCTCATCTGGCAGAATGAAGTCTTTGGCGACGACATCCACCTCATCGGACTGTGGCAGGCCCAGCCGCATCAGTGGCGCATCGTCACCAGCCAGCCCGGTCTTCAGGGAACCCGCGCCACACTTGACGAGCTGTCCACCGCCTTCAGCGCAGCCGGTTTCACCTTGCTCTCCTGGCGAGGCATTGGTTACGAAGGCTCGCTGGCTCTTCGCATCGAGGGCTTCGACGTCTGGGATGTGCATCCTGCCAATGTCCTCCTTTCTCCCGAAGGCCTCCCGCTCCCCATCGACGTCATCATCACTCGATCTCCTTCATGATGACATTCGCTTCGCGGCTGCGCAGCCTGGAAGCGTTGTGACACTGGCAGGTGCAGAACAGGTTCCTGCTATTCGAAGATCTTCCGGTGCGGATGGATGAAGCCCCAGGCGGCGGCTCCCACCAGGAACAGGGCGCCGATGAGATATAGGGGAGCATTCCAGTCATAGTGCTGCTGCAGCCAGATCACGATCAGCGGACACGCGATGCTGCCGATCTGGCCGGCCGTGTTCATCGCCGCGCCCACCACCCCGGTGTGACTGCCGCCGATGTCAATGACCGTCCCCCAGGAGGCGCCGAGGGTGAACATGCTCGCCCCCACCGCCGTGGCGATGCACCACGCCGCGAGTTCCGGGTGCGCGGTGGTCGTGGCCAAAAACATGGCGCCGCCGGCGACGAGGTAGGAGGCGGCGCCGACGCCGGCACGCCCGATGCGCAGGCCAAAGCGCCGCGTCACGGCATCCGTCGCCAGTCCGCCGAGCAGGTCCGCCACGATGCTCAGCAGCAGCGGCAGGCCGGAGAAAAAGCCCAGCCGCATCGCGTCGAAGCCGTGCTGCTCCCGGAGATAGTCCGGCAGCCAGGTGATGCAGAAGTAGAAGCCAAAGCTGTTGGGGAAATACATCAGGCAGAGCGGCAGCGTGTTGCGGTGCCGCAGCAATTGCTTCCAATAGGCCCAGCCTTCATGCTGCCCGCTGCTCTGATCACGGCCCGCGACGATCTTGGCCAGTTCCGCCGGACTCACCGCCGGATGCTCCTCGGGATCATCCCGGAACCAGCGGTGCCAGGCGATGGCCCACAGGATGCCGGGGACGCCAAAGATCACAAAGGT
>DAORHS010000752.1:0-2759 GCA_035438165.1 Prosthecobacter sp. | reverse complement strand
CGACGTTGGTGTTTGGGATCGTGAGGACGGCGATGAACTCGATCACTTCGTTCAGTGCGCCGAAGCCCATGCCCGCCGCCGCGCAGAGCGTGAGCATGCCGAAGGTGGGGCGCACGGTGTTGCCATCGGGCTGGCGCAGGGCGTTGCGCAGGATGTGCCAGCACAGCCAGGTGGTGACGCCGAATCCGTAGGCATGCACGATCTGGTCGTATTTGAGCTGCTGAGGAATCAGCCAGAGGCTGTAAAGCACGGCCTGATCTCCGTTGTAGGGCCAGCCGGCGGGAAGGGGACAGAGGCCTCCGGCCATGTGGGCCAGCCCCCACACGGAAAACGCCCAGAGCAGGGGAGTGGTGAGCCTGACCTTCCGGTGGACGACGCTCATGACCCCGATGAGCACGAGCATGACGACAATGTAGAAGATGAATTCGCGATTGCCCTGGACCACGGAACCCGCGACGGCCGCGGCGACATAGGCGGCGTTGAACAAGAACACGGGCAGCAGTTTCGGGGGAGGTGTCGAGTTCATTTCCGGATGATGCCGCAGTTCCCCGGGCGGAGGCAAGGCATTCCTCCGCGCCGGTTGACGGACCTCGGTCGTGCGGCATGCTTGGCGCACCCTCCCGCATGAAATTCCTTTTACCGCTTTCAGTCTTCACGTTGCTCGCCAGCCCGTCTCCGGCCCAGGTGGCGCTGGATGCAGTGAAAGGCTTCGCGGATCTGGAGAAAGTCGCCGCGCAGATGGCGCTGCAGCCGTATCAGGCCCCCACGCAGCAGCTCGATCCCTTTTATGAAGGACTGAAATACGACGGGCACCGCCAGATTCGCTTCCTGCGTGACAAGGCGTTGTTTGCCGGTCAGGGCGACACGTTTCGCGTGGAGTTCTTCCATCCGGGCTGGATGTTCAAGAAGCCGGTCGTGTTTTACAACATCCAGGGACCGCAGACGACCGGGGTGCCGTTTGATCGCAGCCACTTCGAGTATGGTGACCTGAAGGTGCCGACGGACGCGAAGAATCCCGTGGGCTACGCCGGCTTCCGCGTGCTGGCGCCTGACTCGCTGGTGAAGCGGCCGTTTGAGTTCATGGTCTTCATGGGGGCGAGCTACTATCGTGCTGTGACGACGGAGCTCGGCTACGGCATCTCCGCACGCGGGGTGGCGGTCGATACGATCGGCGGCGAGCCGGAGGAGTTCCCGGACTTCACCCACTTTTGGTTCCAGCAGCCGAAGGCGGGAGATAAAACCTTCAAACTGCTCGCGCTGCTCAACGGCCGCAGCATCACCGGTGCGTATGAGTTTGAATCGACTCCCGGTGTGAGCACCGAGATGAAGATCAAGGCCACGCTGCATCTGCGGCGGCAGGTGAAGATGCTCGGCATCGCCCCGTTCTCGAGCATGTTCTGGTTTGGCGAGAACTCACATCCGAAACCCTATGATTTCCGCCCCGAGGTGCATGATTCGGACGGGCTGCAGGTCGAGATCGAAGGCGGGCCGTCCATCTGGCGTCCGCTGGATGTCAGCCGCGATCTGCGTCTGAGCATTTTCGAAACGGACAAGCTCAAGGGCTTCGGGCTCACCGAGCGTGACCGTGACTTCAACAACTTCCAGGACCTCGAAGCCAACTATCATCGTCGTCCGGCCGTGTGGGTGGAGCCGGTGAGCGGTTTTGGCAAAGGCTCCGTGATGCTCGTCGAGCTTTCCACGGGCGAGGAGACGTGGGACAACATCGTGGCGATGTGGAAGCCCGATCAGCTTCCCGCAACTCCGCAGGAACCGCTGAAAGTGGAGTACAAGCTGAACTGGCTCGATCAGCATGAGCCGGGCGCACTCTGCAAGGTCATCAGTTCGCGTCGCGGGTTTGTGATGGACTCGGATGATCATCTTTACGTGATCGACTTCGCCAAGGGAGCACAAGACGGCTCCGGCAAACCCAAGGATTGGACGCCCGACATCGACGTGGTGCTCAGCGCCGGTCAAGGCAAGGTGCTGGACAAGCGTGTGATGCGAAACAACGAGACCGGCGGCTGGCGCGCCTTCTTCAAGCTTGATGTGCCGGAGAAAACGAACCTGCTGGAGATCATGATGGAGCTGAAGGACGAGAAGACGGTGATCTCCGAACGCTGGATGTATCAGTGGCGCCGATGAATCTGTCTCTCATCGACCTTGGCTGGAATGAGTTTTTCGCGAAGCACTTCGAGCCGTTTCGCGAGCAGGGCTGGAAGCCGGCGCGATTGATCCGTGACAACAAGATCAGCTACGGCGCCCTGCTGGAGGATGGAGCGAACGGCTTTGACGAGTTCGAGGTCATCCTCAGCGGCAAGGTTTACCACGATGCCGAAACCGACGCCGAACTGCCCGCCGTGGGCGACTGGGTGGCGCTGGAGGTTGGAGGCGAGAACGGAGATAACATCATCCGCGCCCGCTTGCCGCGGCAGACGTGTTTTTCGCGCAAAGCCTCCGGTTTCAGCGCGGAGGAGCAGGTGATCGCCGCGAATGTGAATGCCGTGATCGTCGTCACCGACGCGGGGCCTGATTACAGCCTGCGCCGCATGGAGCGCTACTTCACGCTCATCGCGCGCAGCGGGGCGAAGGCCGTGGTACTGGTCAACAAGGCCGATCTTTACCCTGACAAGCAGAACCAGGAGGCGGCGGAGGCCATTCGTGCCCTGAATGCCGACGCCGAGGTGCATGTGACCAGCGTGAAGAAGCGCAAGGGGCTCAAAGTGCTGAAGGATTATCTCAAACGCGGTCAGAGCGTGGCG
>DAORHS010000751.1:0-2761 GCA_035438165.1 Prosthecobacter sp. | reverse complement strand
CTTCCGCCCCGCTGCCGCCGCCCGCGCCGAAGTCCAGCACGTCCCCGGTGAAGCTGCCCGCTCCACCGATGTCGCCGCCGTCGAAGAAAACGACTTCGGCCATTCCGGTGGTTTCATCTCCGCCCCCGTCCGCCCCGGCACCATCGGGCTCAATGCCCCCGGCCGCCCGGCCGACTGCTCCTCCGGTGGCCCCCAAACCCGGAGGCCCTCCGACGGCACCACGGCCAGCAGCACCGCCCATGGCAGGTCTGCCTGCAGCCACGCGCCCCCTCGGTCAGAATCCAGCCGCCCCTCCCGCGCCACGCACGGAAACCGGAGCCCCCACGGTGCCTTTGCAAAAGCCGACCGCAGGCGCACCACGCCCGCCTGGAACAGGCACCGGGCCCATGGTCGGTGGCGGTTCCGCCGCCCCCCTGCCCAAAGCGACCGTCAAGCTGCAGCCCACCCAGGCGATGCAGCGTCCGTCCATCTCCGCGCCACCCAGCGCCCCCGTGAAGCGCAGCGCGGCGGCAGATGCCGAGCAGTTCTATGAGGAAAAGGATCCCGAGGCGGGCTTGGTGCCGCTTTCGGTCATCTGCTTTGTGCTTTCCGCCGTGCTGATGGCGGTTCAGATGTTTGGAGCAGACACTGTCAAATCCGATCCCACCGGGGAATCTCCCATCATGGTTCCCGCCGCCAATGTCCAGAGCTGGGAAAGCCGCAACGCCGTAACGGGTGTATGGACCAACAAGTTTAAAGACACCCTGCTGCCCATTCCTTGAGACAACAGGCCACCGCATAAACTCCGTTTCACCGTTTTCACGTCATGCCCCTTGCCTGGTTAATCTTCCTCCTCGCCGTTGCCACCCTTGCCCTCAATTTCCTCGCCAAAAGCGGCGGTGGAATGTAGGGGCACGGGGCCGTTGTCGAGCAAAAGCACATCCGACAAGGGTGTCGGGCCGCTGTACTGGCAGAGGGTAATCTGCACTTCTCGAATAGGGTTCCTTTTTTCAGGAAAACTAGGGTGCTGTTGACCACACCCTCGGAGCCTACACAACCTGGATCACTGCCTGCCCCCACGGCCTGTGGGGTTCGGATCTACGTCCAGGTCGAAGCTGAGTTTCGGGAAGTCTTTGAGGGTGAAGGTCAGCAGGAGGCCAAAATCAGAGGCTCCATTGCGATTGTCCCGGGCCATCACTCCAATGGACGCAATCCAACTGCTCAGATCTCTTGAGAAGTTGTAACTCTGGAACTCCAGCGTTCCGTCGTCCATCTCATAAATGTGATTCATGTTGAAGCCGTAATTGTCGGACAGACGAGCGTAGAAACGCGTGTAAACCAGGCTGCTGTCTCTGAAGAAGGGGTGGTCGGAGATGATTTGATGGCCCAGTTCAACCGACGTGTTTCTGCTGGGCAGCCAGATGATCCCATTGTTGGCTTCAGTGAAACTGCCCACCCCGCTGCCAATAGGCAGTTGCAGGTCGGACTTCAATGTGATCCACGGCACCGGACGCCAGAAGATTTCATTGTAGAGGTTGGAGATGTCGCGACCGAACTCCGGATCCTTGGCAAAGACGTCCACATAGGTGCTCATCCCGGCCCATGTGTAGGTCTGCGAATCCCCTCCTTCGGGGATTTCAAGGAAAGAGCCATAACCATTGCTGGTGACGTAGTCACGTTTGGTTTGGAACAGGTTCCGGAAACCAATACGCGCCACATTCCATGACCGCAGACTGTCCACTGCCGTGAAGAGAGGGACATCGATCGAGCGTGGGCGGGTGGTGGGGGAAAGCCTGTCGATCGCAGGAACTCCGGCGCTTTGTTTGGCATCCAGATAGGAGTAGTTCAGGAACGGCTGGAATACATGACGGATGCCATTGATGCCCAGCGATTCTATTTTTGTGTCGCTCCATGTTTTGACCACCTTGAACGAGACGTCCAGCCCCAAATGGAAGATGCCACGGGTGAAGCTTCGCAGTCCGGTCGTGCTTCCTCCGATGCTGCCGTAGCTGGTCACACCCGCTCCAATGCGGGGAGTCACCGTCAACCATCCCATGTAAGTCTTGGGATACAGGAACTCATGATAGGTGTGAAAGCGGGCGAATTCAGGTTCCTGCAAACGGCTGGCAATGATTCCCAGTCCCGTCGTGACATCAGCGGCTGTGAGAGCGCTGTTCTGCGGCAGGCCATCAATGGCGAGGTAGGAGGAAGCCGCTGTCCCCAGCGGATCTCCGAGCACCCCTGGAAGCCCGCCCGCACCGAGCCCTTGAAGCCGGATCAATTCAGCCTGCTCCTGATTGCCCACCACTTCACCATAAATGCCTGCCGTGATCGTCCCCTGATGAAAGATGCCTGAATTCCACAGCGGCCTGCGCGTGAAATCGACGGACAGTTCCGGAAGACGCGTCGTCGTCCGGTAGAAATTGTTCATCTTAAACTTCGCCATCAGCGTGGCGACGTACGCGTCGTTCGTGTGGACCAGGGAAATCTGATTGTCCGGCTCGCGATCTGTGCGGAAGTCATTGAAGAAGAAGTCTTCGTAGAAGTGGATGTCGCTGAT
Source organism: Prosthecobacter sp. (assembly GCA_035438165.1). GTDB lineage: Bacteria > Verrucomicrobiota > Verrucomicrobiia > Verrucomicrobiales > Verrucomicrobiaceae > Prosthecobacter. The sequence continues at coordinate 222 of DAORHS010000751.1, read as the reverse complement.
CTTGTTGAGATCAAAATCCAAATACCAGGTGCTCACATCCGGCCCAGGCAGGTAAATGCGGTGCTGGAAATTCGCACGATAACGCATCTGTCCCACCGGATAACGCGTGCCCCCGGCCATGTTGGTCGAGGAGGAACTGTCATTGACCGCATAGAACTTAAGCGTGCCAAAGTTCTGCATGTTGTTCCGGTGACGCAGGGAGATGAAGTCCACCCTTCTTCC
>DAORHS010000750.1:0-2767 GCA_035438165.1 Prosthecobacter sp. | reverse complement strand
TTCTTGGAGCTTAAATTGCTGTGCTACGTAGAAATGCTGGACCGCTAAGCGGCGCGTCTATTTAACTGTCGCAAGCACGTCTATGTGGTGCCGCTGGGTTCGGGAGAGCTGGCAGGCAGCACCATCATCCTCGTCCGCGAATTCGTAACGCAGCAGCTCGGCTTCGACGGCGTCACGCAGAACTCCATGGATGCGGTCAGTGATCGTGATTTCGTCGCCGAACTGCTCTTCGCAATCTCGCTCGTCGGCGTGCATCTCTCGCGCTTGAGCGAGGATGTGATCCTGTGGGCAAGCGCTGAGTTCGGATTTGTGACGCTGAGCGACGCGCACACGACGGGCTCATCGTTGATGCCGCAGAAGAAGAACCCCGACGTGGCAGAACTCACCCGCGGCAAGTCGGCACGCTTGATCGGCAACCTCATGAGCATCCTGACGCTGCTGAAAGGTCTGCCCATGACCTACAATCGCGATTTGCAGGAGGACAAGGAGCCACTGTTTGATTCCATCGACACGATCTCAATCGCGCTCGAAGTCTTCACCGAAATGATCAGCGGCATGGACGTCAATCGCGCCAAAACCGCCGCTGCGGCGAGCGATCCGATGCTGCTGGCGACCGATCTGGCCGACTACCTCGTCAATCACGGCGTGCCGTTCCGTCAGGCGCATGAAGTCATCGGCAAGCTGGTCGCCTACTCGATTGAGCAGAAGCGCGGCTTTGGTGAGATGGCGCTGGAGGAGTTCCAGAAGTTCTCCCCGGCTTTCGAGGCCGATGTCACCGCTTGTTTGAAGCTGGAAACCGCCATGATCGCGCGGAAGGGCATCGGCGCCCCGTCGCCGCAGAATGTGAAGGCACAACTCGCACGCTGGCGTGAGGCTTTGAACACGTGACTGGCATGCAGATCCCGGAATTCGACCTCTACACTCCTGGAGCCGAGCCAGGCTGGCGCAAAACACGCAGCGAGATGGCTTTTGAGAATCCGCATGTGAGCGTGGAGCGCGCGTGGTTCACGACGCCGAATCGCAAAGACGAGGTGCCTTGGATGGTGGTGCAGCGCAAGGCCGCCGTGGCGGTGATTCCCGTGCTGGAGGACGGCCGCTTCGTGATGGTGCATCAGGAGCGTCTGCCGGTGATGCAGACGATGTGGGAGTTCCCTGCGGGGCAGATCGACACGGAGGTGACGCGCGAGTCGATCATTCACACCGTGCTGAACGAGCTGCGCGAGGAGTGCGGCTGCGTGCTGAACAACGACCACGGCACCCTGGAGCCGCTGGGCTGGTACTTTCCCTCGCAAGGTTTTACCGACGAGATCGTTTATCTTTTCACGGCGAAGCCCGTGTGTGTCGTCAGCCGTCCGGAACCGGATGGAAGCGAACACATCAGCGACGTGCGGTTTGTCAGCGCGGGAGAACTGCGTGGGATGATTGCTGCCAATGCGATCACCAACGCCCTGACGCTGGCTCTCTACGCACGGATCGCGGCCCAAGGACTGCCGTAGTCCTCTGCATCCGCAACCTCCTTATTTTTCACACTTATGTGGTCCGGCATTCTTCAAAAAGTCTTCAAAGTTCGCGAAAAAGTCGCCCTGAACCTCGGCGGCAAGGGCGATGAGGAAAAACCGTTCCTCGAACATCTCGAGGATCTGCGCACCATGATCGTGCGCATGGTGATGACCCTGATCATCTCCACCATCGGCACGTTCGTTTTCTACAAGGAGCTGTTTGCCGCCATCCTCTATCCGCTGGTGCTGGCGGGCTTCGCCAAAGACATCGAAGAGGCACGGAACATCCTGATCAACATCGACGTCGCCGGTCCCTTCATGATGGCTGTGAACGTGTCGCTCATCGCGGCGGTCATCATCTCCTTCCCGCTGCTGCTGATCTTCGTCCTCCAGTTCATCCTGCCGGGCCTGAAGCCCAACGAGAAAAAACTCATCTTCCCGGCCATCGCCATCGGCACGGGTTTGTTTATGGGCGGTGCGACGTTTGCCTTCTGGGTCGTTTTGCCCAAGGCGCTGCAGTTCTTCGCGGAGTTCGCCGCCTCCGTCGGGGCCAAGCAGATGTGGGCGCTGAACGAGTACATCACCTTCACCACGCGCTTCATCCTCGTCTTTGGCATTTCTTTTGAGCTGCCGGTGATCGTCATGGCGCTCGTGAAACTCGACTTCCTGAACTACAAGATCATGAAGTCCACCTGGCGGCATGCGCTGGTGGCCATCACGCTGTTTGCCGCCATCATCACGCCGACTCCGGATGTGTTCACCCTGCTGCTGATGTCCGGACCGCTCTACATTCTCTACGCCATCTGCGTGTGGCTGGCCTATGCCATGGAGAAAAAGGACCGCGCCGCCTTCCCCGAGTACTACGCCGACATCGACAAGGATGAGAAGGAGCTGGAGCAGGGCGTCAGCGATGACTGGGACAACGAGAACTACAACCCGTGGTCGTCTGCAGATGATGACGCCGAGGAAAAGGACGAGGACTACCAGGCTCCTGCCGCGAAACCGTCCGCACCGCCCCCAGAAGTCGAACAGCCCGAAGAGGAAAACTACGGCGAAGATCAAAGCTCGCAGATGCCCGAAGAAGATCCTGCCGACCTCCCGACCAAGGAGATGACGCTCGAAGAACTGGCCCGCGAGGATGAAAAACGCTCCGGCGAACCGCCGGCGTAACGAGTTCGATGCAAAGGGTTATGAGTTGGAGGTTATGGGTTCGTTGAACCCGGATTATGCATTAGGATAAGCAAAGGGCGGCGGACGAGCCTCGATGT
>DAORHS010000749.1:0-2768 GCA_035438165.1 Prosthecobacter sp. | reverse complement strand
TTGCTTGGATCCTCCCCGGGGTACAGCTCTTTTTAAAGTTAATAACAGGCTCTAAACTAACTGGCACAGAAACAATCATCTTGATTCTCAGAGTGCTGTTGGCCCAACATTCTCAAGCTATGTACTACGTCTATAATGAAACCGGAAAAGACCTTGGCCCTTTCGAGATTGAGAATCTGCGATCCAAAGTCCTGTCGGGTGAGATTGGGTCTGACAAACTCGTTCGTAGCGCATCATCCGATCAATGGCAGCCAATGACTTCTATTCTCACAGAAGTAGTGACTACGGCTGCAAGCCAATCAAAACCCGTCATCAAGCGCTACTGGGACGCCTACCTAACTGCCCGAGCCGTCACAGGGTTTGGGGGTATCATCAAGACTTTTGGAGTTATTTTTGGCATGTTGATTGCCGTCGCTGGCCTGATTGTCGCAGTGAATGGACGAGGTTTTGATCCTATTGAAGTTGCTATCGGCGCGTTAGTTGGGGCGTTTTTCATTGCAGTTCCATTCTATGCGCTTGGAGTGCTAGTGTCTGCGCAGGGACAAGTGCTGAAAGCCAGTCTTGATACAGCTGTCAATAGTTCACCTTTTCTGACCGATCAGGATCGCATTCAGGTGATGTCACTTCCTTCAGATACACAATCAGCCTGATGTGATCCGAGGTTCGTGTGGGCGGGGATGCTGGAGAGGAAGTAGATGTCCTGCGGGAAGATGTCGTGGCACAGAGCGCATGCCAAGCGGCCACAAAGTCGTTGCGCAGGTGAATGCGCCATTGATGATTGGCACCAGATGTATGCAGTCCTTGACACCAGCGTGCTCATCTCTGCCCTGCGCTCCAGCGCCGGGGCAAGCCATGCGGTGCTTCAGGCCATTCGATCAAAGCAGATCAAGATCGCATTGTCAGTCGCGCTGGCGCTGGAGTATGAGGATGTCGCCACCAGACCGGGCATGGTGCCGGCGCTTGATGCGCGACGTGTTGGTGTGATCGTCGATGTCCTTTGTGCCCTGGCAGTGCAGCAAAAAGTCTATTTCACCTGGCGGCCCTGCCTCGTTGACCCAGGAGATGACATGGTGCTGGAACTTGCCCTGGCCGCTCGCACGCCCTACATTATTACCAATAACATTCGCCACTTCAAAGGCTGTGATTCGCTCGGCATCCAGGCGATCACGCCCGCAGAGGTTTTAACTCTAATCCGCCCCTGATTTATGGCCACGCTCTCCATCGACATTCCTGACTCACTCCGAAACGGCATCCAGGAGCTGAGCAGCAAGGACGGCTACTCATTGAACCAGTTCCTGGTTTGCGCGGCGGCAGAGAAACTGTCCTCGTTTGCTACCATGGATTATCTTCGTGAGCGTGCCGCGAGGGCTGACTTTGCGGAGTTTGATCGCATCATGGCGGAGATTCCCAATGTGCCGCCTGATCCAGGCGATGAACTTCCCTGAGCACAGGCCAGACAACCCTAACCCCCGTCCCGCAACGCCACAGCCGGATCCACCCGCGCCGCGAACCATGCCGGAACCAGTGCGGCCATGAGGCAGAGGGCGACGGCGGTGGTGCAGATGGTGAGGAGGTCGCCGAGATTCGTGTGGGCGGGGATGCTGGAGAGGAAGTAGATGTCCTGCGGGAAGATGTCGCGGCCGGTGAGGTTGGCGATCTGGTCGCGCAGCCAGTTGCGGATGCCGAGGAAGAAGAAACCGCCGCAGAGACCGGCGACGACACCGACGAGGGCGACGATGCCGGCTTGTGACACGAAGATGGCGATGATCTGCCACGCGCGTGTGCCAAGGGCGGTGAGGATGCCGATCTCACGCCGCTTTTTCACGGTGACGGTGATGGTGGTGTTCATCACGCAGATGGCGGCGACGAGCATGATGAAGAGCAGGATGAACCACATCATGGTGCGCTGGTTCTCGACGGACTCGAGCATCAGGCCGTGCTCCTGCACCCAGGTGCGGTAACCCCAGGTGTCGGGAATGGTGCTGGAACGGTAGATTGATTCCATGACGCGTTCGGCGTCGTCCGGCTCCTTCAATTCGAGCTCGATGCCGCTGACGTTGCTTTCGAGGTTGAAGAACTCCTGCGCGACATGCAGCGGCACGTAGCCGCGCGGGCCTGCGGTGTCGGCCCGCAGCGTGGCGACGAGCGTGAGGTCTTTGGAAAGCACAGTGACGTTGTCGAGCGCCTCGGAGCGCTTCTTCTCCTCCGCGTCCTCGGGGATCTCACGCACCTGCCGGATGAACTGGTTCACGCTGTCGGCGGCGTGCACGACGAGCGTGTCGCCGACCTTGGCGCCGATCTCGCGGGCGAACTTGTCGGTGATGACGATCGTATCGCCCTTGAGGTCGAATTTGCCCTCCTTGAGATGCTTGGTGAGCTTTTGCAGGAGCGCGTTGTCCGGCTCATCGACCATGCCGATGACGCTGACGCCCTGCAGATTGCCCTCGTTCTCGACGACGACGACGCCCTCGGCCACTGGCACGGCGGAAACGACCTCGGGACGTTGCGCGAGGATTTTCCGCACCTCGCGCCAGTTGGCGGGTTTCGTGCCGCCGGATTCGGATTCGTGGGATGAGAACGGCTGCACCATGGCATGCGGCTCGAAGCCGATGAGCATCTGCCGGAACTCGCGCTGCCAGCCGCTGAACACGGACATCACAAACACCAGCACGCCGACGCCGAGCATGACACCGAGCATCGAGATCACGGTGATGACCGAGATGAACGAACGCGTGGGCCGCAGGTAGCGCAGGGCGAGGAAGAGGGGG
>DAORHS010000748.1:0-2773 GCA_035438165.1 Prosthecobacter sp. | reverse complement strand
AGTCAATGAAGGCACAGATCTGCTGCTCGGTGCCGAGGATGTTCCAAAGCGCGAGGTCTTTGTGGACGAGGCAGCCTTGCGGCAGATCGAGCAAGGCGCGGTGGTTCTCGATCTCGGCGGCAATTTCGTCGCGATGTGTGGTGGTGAGGAAGCCGCGCGAAACGAGAAAGCTCAAATGCTCTTCGAGACGAAGGTAGAAGTAGTCGGAGTAAGAGGCGCGGCAGCCTGAAAGTGGTCCGCACAGTCCTCTGTGCGGTTCCGACGTCCCTTGGCCTTCGTTTCGCACAGAGGACTGTGCGGACCACTCTAGGGTGCCGAAACTTGCCAGCGTGACTGTCTGCCACTTCGCTACTGCTTGGCCTATGTCAAAAGCAACGCGTGAGACATCGAGACTCCTGAGTTTGAACCAATGATTCAGATCGGGCGTCCCAATTCGTTCCAACGCCTGCCACGCGAACGGCACGCGGCTGCGCGAAGCGTCGCAGCCAAACACAAGAGGCGTCGGAACGCCCGCAGCTCGCACGCGATCCAAAATCTCGGACTCCACAGCCAGATGCGCATCCTTCTCCGGACCATTCTCGACCCGCACGAACATCGCCCTGCCATCCACCTCGGCATTCCAGGTGAGATGATTCCCCTGCCCGGCTCCAGCGCTCAATGCGACTGCCTTGGCGTTGAAGTAGCTCTGCAGGGCCTCATGAAGCAGCCGCTCCAGCTCCACATCGGACGCACCACGCGTCTGCGTGCCATGAAACGCCGCCGGGCGGTCGCATTTCCAGTAGTAGATGTCGCGGCGGCTCATCACTCCGGAGTGCTCTCACCCAGGAGCATGGCGTCGGGGCTGCTGGTTTCTTCCTCAATGCAAGAACGCCGTTTCCACCACGAAGCGACGAGGCCGCCGACGATGTTTTGCATGACACCGCTGAAGACGGAGGCCGCCGCCGCGAGCGGCATCGTGGGAAAGTGCTGCTTCGCCAGAGACGCCGCCATGCCGCCGTTTTGCATGCCCACCTCGATGCTGACCGTGCGGGCCACGGACTCGGGATAACGAAGCGCTTTGGTCACCGCGTAGCCAACCGCAAAGCCGAAGATGTGCAGCAGGAAGGCGGAGAGGGCGAGCTTGCCACAGTTCGCCGCGATGGCCTCCGCGCTCGCCGCCACAATGCCGCCAGTGACCAGCGTGAACGCAAGCACCGCGACCGTGGGGCCGCAGGCGCCGATCTTGTCCGCCGTGCGCGGCAGCTTCCAGCGAATGAACACGCCGAGCATCACCGGTGCGACGACCAACTGCAACGCGGACAGGCACAGGCCCCATTTGTCCACCGGCACATACGTCCCCGCCAGCCAGCCCGTCCACAGCGGCGTGAAAACGAAAGACATCACCGTGGAGCACAGCGTGAGGATGACCGACAGCGCCACATTCGCCCGCGCGAGATAGCTGATCATGTTCGACGCCATGCCGCCCGGACAGCTCGCCACGAGAATGAGGCCAACCGCGAGACCGGCCTCCAGGTTCAGCAGCCATCCGACCAGCCAGCCGCACAATGGCATGATCGTGTATTGCGACACAAAGCCGAGCACGACACAGCCCGGCATCCTGCCGATGCGTCGAAAGTCATCGAGGCTCAAGGTGAGCCCCATGCCGAGCATCGACGCCGCGAGCGACCAGAGAATCCACGGCTTGTCGAACCACAGCATCGTCTGCGGTTTAAAGAACGCGACGATCGCGAGGCTCACGAGCCACACCGGGTAGAGGTTGTTGAACCAGTTGAAGAATCGATTCATGGAAGTCTAGTGGGAGATGTCGCGCACGCCGTTGAATGCCGGGCCGCCAGCGCCGACGTAACCGCCGCTGGCACCTCTTTCATCAGGCGTGACCCAGAACGCATACAACGAGCCCTTTGTGAGATGAAAGCGGAACTTCACACTTCGTCCGACCAGATCGGACAAGTCGGACCTGTCTGACCACTCGATTTTGTATTTCGTCTGGTCTCCTGAAGCCACCTTCGAGCTGCTGATGAGCTTTCCGGCCTCATCCAGCAACTCCACGCGCACTTCGCCATCCACGTTCACAAAGAAATGCCTCCCTTTGAACTTCACCGGACGCGTCGTCAGCTCACCGGGGCCGTTCATGCTTGCGAAGCCGTCACGACGCAGTGTGGCGAGGCCGATGCTGCCGCCGGTGTACATGCCGCGATGTCCGCTCGGCGCGATGCCACTGGTGCCCATGTAGGGGAAGACGAGCTGGTCATCGAGCACGACGAAGACTCCTGCCGTGCTGTGGAGATAGGCACGATCCCATGATCCTTCGGTGCGTGAGCCGACGATGAAGCCACGCCGGTCCGGGCGGCCCCAATGAAAGCCATCGCGGCTGAAGCCGATTTCGAGATCAAGGAGCTTCGGGAACTTGCCCTTCTCGCAGATGTCATTCTTTGGGCCGCGATGGATGTAGTGCATGCCGATCATGAGGCTTTCATAGGCCACGGCATTCAGGCTGTAGAGCTGCGGCGTTTCGCCCGCTCCGGGATAGCGGCCCTGTGGCTCGGGAAGATCGAGTTTGTCGGCACAGGTCCAATACACGCCTTTGCCCCAGTCAGCGCCTTTGAGGAAATCATCGCTCTCGTAGTAGTAGCGGCTGCGACCACGCGAGGTGCCCTTCTTGATGCTGAAGACCCATTTCTCGCGGAAGGGATTGAAGAAGAACGAGCAGTAATCATCCGCAGCGATGCTGGTGGGCACGGCGTCGGACCATGTTTTGCCGTCGGAAACATGC
>DAORHS010000747.1:0-2780 GCA_035438165.1 Prosthecobacter sp. | reverse complement strand
CTCCTCACCCGCAGCGGCACCGTTCCCACCCCCAAACTCGAATCCCTCCAGGATGAGACCCAGCAACTTCTCGCCATCCTCACCACGATTTCGAAAAACGCCAAGCGAGACGGCAACAAGGATGAAGGTTGAAGGATGAAGTATGAAACCTTCCAATCCATCCTGCGCCTGCTCCATTTTCATCATTCATAATTCATCCTTCATCATTCCAAAGTGAACCTCTCCTCCACCATCAAGTCCATCCAGGACATCATGCGCAAAGACGACGGCGTCGATGGCGACGCCCAGCGCATCGGCCAGCTCACCTGGATGCTCTTCTTGAAAATCTTCGACCAGTGCGAGGAGACTTGGGAAGACGATGCCGCCGACAAGCGCAAGAAATACCAGTCACCCATCCCCGAGGACTGCCGCTGGCGGAACTGGGCCAAATACATCGAGGACGACAAGGGCAAGAAGAAGCCACGCATTCAGGCCAGTGAGCTGATCCGGCACGTCAATGACGTGGTCTTCCCCGGCCTTCAACAGCTCGACATTGAGGGCAATCCCAGGGCCAAAGTCGTCCGCGAGGTCTTCCAGGACACCAACAACTACATGAAGTCCGGCACCCAGATGCTGGCCGTGATCGAGAAGCTGGATGAAGCCGTCAACTTCCACGACATCAAGAGCCGTGGGCAGCTTGGCGACGTGTATGAGCAAATCTTGAACGACCTGCGCAGCGCGGGCAATGCTGGCGAGTTCTACACCCCGCGTGCCATCACCGAGTTCATGGTGAGGATGGTCAATCCCAGCCTCAAGAAGCGCGAGACCGTGCTCGACCCCGCCTGCGGCACCGGCGGCTTCCTCACCGCCACCATCGCCCATCTGGAGGAGCAGATCAGCAAGAAATCCGGTGCGGAGGACCGCAAGGCCATCGCCCAGTGCATCCGTGGCATCGAGAAGAAGCAGCTCCCGCATCTGCTCTGCGTCACGAACATGATGCTCCACGGCATCGACGTGCCCAGCATGATCGAGCACCGCAACACCCTCGCCACCGGCTGGAACGACTGGAAGCTCACCGAGCGCGTCAGTTGCGTCATCACCAATCCCCCCTTCGGCGGCATGGAGGACGACGGTGTGGGCAATGACTACCCCTCCGACATCCGCACCCGCGAGACGGCGGACATGTTCCTCGTCCTCATCGTGAAAAAGCTCCTCGCCGTCAAAGGCGGGCGCGGTGCCGTGGTCCTGCCGGATGGCACCCTCTTTGGAGAAGGCGTGAAGGCCAAGGTGAAGAAGCTGCTCATGGAGGAGTGCCACCTCCACACCATCATCCGCCTGCCGAATGGCGTCTTCGCCCCCTACACCGGCATCAAGACCAATCTGCTCTTCTTCACCAAGGGCAGGCCCACCGACACCCTTTGGTTCTACGAGCACCGCTACCCCGCCGGTGTGAAGAGCTACAGCAAAACCAAGCCCCTGCGCGTCGAGGAGTTTGACCCCATCGCCGCCTGGTGGGGCACTGAGGCGGATGGCTTCGCCGCCCGCACCGAGTCCGAGCAGGCCTGGAAGATCGACTTCAAAAAGATCAAAGAGGATGCCGAAGCCAAGGCCAAACCGCATTGGGACAAAGCCGAAGCCCTCAGCAACGACGCCTCCACCCTCGCGAACCAGATCAAAGACCTGCGCGAGTCCATCAAAGGCGAAAAAGACGCCACCAAGCGCACCAAGGCCGAAGCCAAGATCGAAAAACTCACCACCGAGATCGAAACCCTCCGCCTGCAGTCCCGAGAGCAGCAAGCCATCGGCGACCGCCACTACTGGCCCATCTACAATCTGGACCTCAAGAACCCCAACGCACCCGAAGCAGAAGCGCAGGACCCCGACACCCTGCTCGCGAAATACCGCAGCGTCTGCCAGAGCATCGCCGACACCGAAGCCCGGCTGAAAGCCGAACTCACCGCCGCTCTCTCCCACCACTTCACCACCACCGCATGAGCCCCCAAGACTTCCTGGCTCATTTTCATGAAATCGCGAAGGCACCCGGCGGAGTGGCTCGGCTGCGGGAGTTGGTTCTTTCGTTGGCCGGGCAGGGCCGTCTTTGTGAGCAGGATCTATCCGATGAACCAGCAAGCACGCTGATGAAGAAGGTCGCTGAAGCCCGTGCTGAGCTTCTTGGGAAAGACTATCCAAACGCAGACGAAGCACGCTCTCAGATGCGCAAGCAGGCTGAGCAACGACTGCCTGAAGGACTCACAACGCTGCCTCACGGATGGGTATGGGCTACCTTGATGCAGTGCAGCCTTTTGATCGTTGACTGCCACAACAAGACCGCCCCATACACAGACCGAGGAATCAGGCTTGTCAGGACGACGAATGTCCGCAACGGACGGCTCAACTTCAATGAGCCCAAGTTCGTTTCAGAGGAGACTTACCAAAGGTGGAGCGCAAGATGCCAGCCAGAGCCCGGCGACATTCTCATCACCCGCGAAGCGCCAATGGGGGAGGTCTGTATCATTCCGCCTGAAACCAAGCTGTGCATGGGGCAGCGAATGATGCTCGTGCGGTTGGTCCCCGGCACCATTGATCCACGATTCATGCTGCTTTCGTTGATGGATGCGAACCTCATGGCTCGGGTGCAGGACAAGCCGATTGGTGCCACGGTCCAGCACTTAAGGGTAGGAGGTGTTGAGACCCTTTTGGTCGCCCTCCCACCCCTCGCCGAGCAAAAGCGGATCGTGGCGAAGGTGGAGGAGTTGATGGCCTTGTGCGGTGCGCTGGAGGCGCAGCAGCAGGAACGCGCC
>DAORHS010000746.1:0-2781 GCA_035438165.1 Prosthecobacter sp. | reverse complement strand
ACACCGCCGACAGGACGATGATCGCCAACCATGGCGACCTCGCCGACGCCTGCGCCGCGAATCACATCCACTGCATCGTGAGTGCCAATGCAAAGAGCTACACGATCGAGGTGCCGTCGCAGAAGCACTCACGCACGTTCGAGACGCGGGAGAAGTGAGTCACTTCGCCTTGTCGTGCTGCTCGAACCAGTCGAGCACGCGGCGCAGCACGTCTTCGCGATGCGGCAGTTGTTTGATCGGGTGGCCTTCGTCGGGATAGAGGACCATCTGGGTTTCGACGCCGTTCTCTTTGAGAGCGCGATGGAACATCCTCCCCATCGCCACGGGGCAGCGACGGTCATTGGTGGCGTGAAGGATGAGCGTGGGCGTGCGAACTTTATTAGCGTAGGTAAGCGGGCTGTGCGAGCGCATGCGTTCGTGAACTTCCCAGGGCATGCCGCTCATGTCGTGCTCAGTCCAGCTTTGCAGATCGCTGAGGTGCCACATGACGTTGAGATCGGTGACGGCGTTCTGGGCCACGGCGGCGCGGAACTGGGTCGTCTGACCGACAAGCCAGGAGGTCATGTAGCCGCCATAGCTCACGCCATAGACGAACTGCCGGTCGCGATCGGCGATGCCCTCCTTCACGAGGAAATCGATGCCGGTGAGGATGTCCTTCATGTCACCGCCGCCGAAGTCGTTGTGATCGGCATCAAGGAACTTCAAACCATAGCCGGTGGAGCCGCGGAAGTTCGGCTGGAAGACGGCGTAGCCGCGCGTGGCAAAGAGCTGCGTGTCGAATCCGGCACCACTTGTGGCGCGGTGATGCGGGCCGCCATGCGGCATGACGAGGAGCTTGAACGGCGGCTTGGCAATGGATGCGGGCGGTTTGGTGAGCACGCCCTCGATCTCCAGGCCATCGAAGCTCTTCCAGTGGATGATTTCATCCTCGGCGCGCAGGCGCTTGCCGATCTCTGGACTGTTGCGCGGGATCAACGGACTGCGTGCGGGCGGTGGTGGCGGCGTGTCTTCGATGGCCTGTGGGCCGGCGTCCAGGTTTACTGCCTGTGTCAGGTTTTTCACACCGTTGATGGCATTGAACCACACACGCTGGTGATCGCGCCAGCACGCGTCCGGCAGAGGCGTGGAGGGAGCGAGGTGCGGCGGCTTGTCCGCGCCTTTGCCGTGATGATCGAACACGAGCTGAGCTGTCGCAGCCTGCGAAGTGAGGTCAACGACCATGAGATTGAAGACATCCATGTGCGGGCCTTTGAACCGCGGTGAACTGAGGCAGACGATGCGTTTGCCATCCGGCGAGATGCGTGGCGAGAACTCGGGTCCGGGACCAAAGGTGAGCTGCGCTGGGCGCAGATCGTCCAGCGCGAACTTCCACAGGTCGTAATTGTGATTCACGCTGTAGCGTGCGGACTCCTGCTCGGCATTGCGATTGGCGTGGCAGACGATGTAGCTGCCGTCGGGCGACCACTGCGGATCGCCATACCAGTAGTCACCGGGCGTCAGCTTGGTGATCCTGGAGGCCACCACATCGGCCGGCGCAGGATTCAAATCAGCCACCCAGACCTGCGTGGGTCCGTAGCCCTCGTAACCTTCGCCCTGGTCATCGCGCACGATGATGACGTTGTTCTTTTCCTCGGCATCGGTGCGCGGATCGAGTCCTTCATCAGCGACAAACAGGAGCTTTTTGCCATTTGGAGAGAAAGCCACGCGACCATAGAATTTGTCGGTGATCACGCGGCCATACGGCTTCGCTTTGCCGCCCAGTGGGATGGCTTTGCCGCCGGTCACCGGCATAAACCAAATGTCCACGGCAGGGTCGGTGTAGGGTGGCACGGGCTGAAAGGCTGGTGTGCCATCTACGAACGCACGCGTGGAGAGAAATACGATCCATTTTCCATCCGGGGACAGCATGAGACCGGAGACATCCGGCTCACCCTCTTCGACGGCAGCAGTTTTGCCTGTGGCGTCCACATGCCAGAGCGATTGCTTCAACATGCGCGTGGCTTGATCGACGCGCTGCCGGACATAGTAAGCACTCATGCCATCGCCGAGCGTAATCACATCCGTCGCGGCATCGGTTTTGTAGATGTCTCCGATCTGCGGCGGCGGCGGTTCTTCGGCGAGAGCAGGACTCAGGAAGACGATCAGGGCAAGACGTAGAATGAGGCGCATGGCAGCAATACGCCACGAAACCAGTCCTCCATAGCCTCAACCTGCCCGTTTCCAATCTTCACGACTCACCCGGCTTCGAAGCGCGTTCGCCTGTTCGTCATGAAACGCCTCGGTCTTCGGATCCCAGCGCAGCGGGCGGCCAAGTTCCATGGCGATGAGGCCCAGATGCATGGTTGTGCTGAGACGATGCAAGGCCTCGGCGGAATAATTCGGCGCGGCGCCGGTGCGGATGGCTTCAAGGAAGTTGGGATGCTCACGCGGCGGACGCGGCCAGATCTTGTTCGTCGCGGGATCGATCGGACGCTTGAAGATTTCCATGTCGCTCGCACTCAGCATGCCGTCCCAGCCATCGACGGCGACCCAGCCGTCGCCGCCTTCGATGCGGATCGACGGCTTGTCGGCGGTCACTTCCATCACAGCACCGTTTTCATCGGTGTAGGTCAGACGATAGGTCTGCGGCACGGTGTTGATCGAGTCGGGCGGAATCTCGCCCTTCCCTTCGACTTTCACCGGACTGGTGTTTTCCGCACCGATGGCCACCTGCGCGCTGTCGATGGGATGCGCGCCCCAGTCGGTGAGCGAACCGCCGGAAAAATCGCGAATCTGCCGCCA
>DAORHS010000745.1:0-2793 GCA_035438165.1 Prosthecobacter sp. | reverse complement strand
ATGTGAAATCCGAGCAGCTCATCCAGCAAGCGCTCGCCAAACTCCGCGCCAACCGCACCAGCCTCATCATCGCCCACCGTCTCAGCACCATCATCGAGGCCGATGTCATCTACGTCCTCCATCAGGGCCGCATCCTCGCTCACGGCAAACACGAAGTCCTCCTTCAATCCTGCGCCTATTACCGCGAGATGGCCGCGCTCGCCTTCGACGATGGAGGTCAGGCTTCCAGCCTGACAACGGCCTGAGGCTTCCAGCCTAAAGTCGCAGATCATAGGCAGGACGCCCCGATCCATTGACAGCCGGGACGGCTATCCTCCTTGCCCAAACAAAAACGCCTGACCGCTTTCACGATCAGGCGTTTTCGTTGAATGAATCAATCCGCCGAACTCAGTTCGAGCGGCCGAGGTAGGTGCCGTCTTCGGTCTTGATGCTGATCTTGTCGCCCGGGCCGATGAAGAGGGGGACCTGCACGCGCATGCCGGATTCCGTGGTGGCTTCTTTGTACACGTTGTTGGCGGAGTCGCCCTTCACCCCGGCGGGGCTGTCGGTCACGGTCATGACGATGTTGGCGGGCAGTTCGATGCCGGCGACGACGTCGTCGGCGAACACGACGAGGTACTTCTGGCCTTCAATGAGGTAACCGCGGGTCTTGGCGTCCAGCTTGTCCTCGCCGATGAGCACGTCTTCAAACGTCTCCGGGTGGATGAAGTGGTAGCCGTCGCCGTCCTTGTAGCTGAACTCGTGGTTGTCGCGCACGAGGTTCACCGACTCGAGCGATTCGTTGGAGGTCATGCGCAGGTTGTACATCTTGCCGATGGTGATGCTGCGGACGGACATCTGGACGAACGAGGCCATGCGCGGCGGCGTCTTGAGTTCGGTGTCGGTGACGACGCACACGTCGTTGTTGTAACGGACGGCGTGGCCTTTGCGGAGGTTGATGACGGGGGTGGCTGGCATAAGAGCGTGCTTCCTTGGCGAGTTTGAGGCACTTTGCAAGCCCCGGTTCACGGTCGGGCGGGGGGCTCACGCTCCAAAGTGCCGCTCACAGACCTCGCGCAGGCCGGCGCGGGTTGTGCAGCGGCGCATGGCGTTGAGGAAGCCTTCGGGATCAGCGACGTCGGGGCCGAAGAAGTTGAGGTGCTTCTTGAGGCGATTCACCTGGTCGAGCTCGCGGGTGTCGGGCAGGGTGACGGTCTCGTACAAGGCCTCCACGTAGGCGAGGCGGTCGGCGACCGTGGGCTCGAAGACGGGTTTGCCGCGGACGTGCTGGCGGATTTGAGTGAAGAGCCAGGGATTGCGGATAGCGCCGCGGCCGAGCATGAGGCCGTGCACACCCGTTTGTTGAATGACGGCCTCGGCATCGAGATGGGAGCCGATGTTGCCGTTCGCCAGCACGGGGCAGGGGAGATTCGCGGTGGCGGTGCCGATGAGGTCGTAGCGCACACCGTCGCGATACATCTGGATCACCGTGCGGCCATGGATAGTGACGAGATCCACGCCGTGCTTCGCAAAGAGCGGCACCAGCACGTCGATGGTCTCCGTGTCATCAAAACCGAGGCGTGTCTTCACCGTGAACTTCACGCTCACCGCCTCGCGCAGCGCGCCGAGGATGCCCTCGATGCGCGGCACATCGCGCAGCAGGCCACCGCCTGCGCACTTGCGATACACGATGGGTGCCGGGCAGCCCAAATTGAGGTCGATCGCCGCCACCGCATGCTCTTGAAGTTCCTTCGCCCCGCGAACGAGCGATGGAATGTCATTCCCGATCATCTGTGCCACCACGGGTTTGCCCGTGGGATTCTCGATCACCGATTCGAGGATCCACTTCTCCAGATGCGAGTCCGGATGGACGCGAAAATACTCCGTGTAATACACATCCGCACCGCCATAACGGCTCATCAGTTCCCAAAAAGCCCGGTCCGTGACATCCTGCATCGGCGCAAGCGCCAGCAGCGGCTCCTGCCGCGCCAAAAGCTGCTCGAAATGCTGCACCGGTGTCATGTCGCCGCTGCTTAACCACGGAAGCCGCGTCCTTCAAAGTGGAGTCTTGGCAACAAAAGCCTTTTCCGGTAGTCTCAAAGAATTCCATGCCCCGCCGCACTCATCCCCTGCCATGGCTCCTGCTGGCCGTTTTGGTCCTCGTGGGGCTTTTGGCATGGTTTCGGCCGTCGATGCCATTCCGCAGTCCACCAACGCGAAACGCTTCATTCGCCTGAAGGTGCAGGCACCATGAGGTAGTCCGGGATAGGGGTGTGTTCCATCGAGAAGGGCCGCATTTTGTCATCGGGGCACTCTTGCTCCGTCCGAAAGGGGCCAGGAATGGCCCCCATGCCCATCGGCCTTGCTGGCACGCACCGCTAGCAGATGGAACACCGCAGGGAGACAAAGCGCCTCAGTGCCTCAAGAGGATCGATCTCGTTATTTCGAGTTAAAAATACTTCGTTTGACTTACATATATAGAAACCATATACTGCGCGCCTCCCGGAACCACCGTTACCGCACCTTCAAAAATGATTCGATACTACCTACCCCGCTTTGCTCTTCTAAGTGCCGCCGCGTTCAGCGCCCTGCTTCCCATCACCACCCACGCCACCGTCGGCGTCGATTCCGCCGGAGGCGGAGTCATCGGCCCAGCCCATGCCGCCCATGCAGCAGGCCTCGATCTGGGCCGCACCGTCGCTTTCATTCAATATGGCGGCGGCACCGCCACCGGCACTCTAGTGCCTTCGAGCGAGCCGGGTGTGCTTAAATTCCTGACTGCCGCACACAACGTGGACAGCAACAATGACGGTG
>DAORHS010000744.1:0-2805 GCA_035438165.1 Prosthecobacter sp. | reverse complement strand
CCGAAGCCAAAAAAGGGCGGCACAAAATTCGCGATGGATGTGACCAAGGCTCCCCCCGCCCAGTTGGTGGAGAAGGCCGTGTCCCGCACCAAGCCGGTGAACCGCGCTCTGGAGGGGCAGGACATCCGCGTGCAGACCAATGCCTCCAGCCGCGGCCGCCGCAATCAGGCCAAGCGTGACTCCAAGTAGGCGGACGCCCGGCCTTTCAGCTCCCAGCACCTCCGCTACTTCTTCTTCGGTGTTTCTGGCAGCGCCTGAATGGGAGTGATGTCGATGGGGGACTCGATGCCGCGCAGGATTTTGTCTGTGAACTGCTGCCCGCGCACCTTCACCTCGGGATGTCCGACGGAGCCGTGTCCGCCGTTGGTGATCGGCACGAGCAGAGAGGTGACGCCCGCCTTTTGCAGCGCGGCATGAATCGTCTCCGCATGCCGGAACGACACGCGCTGATCCTTGGTGCCCTGAAACGTAATGAAGGGCGGGTCGTTCTTGCTGACGTGAGTTACAGGCGAGGCGGCCTTCGCCTCGGCAGTCTTGTCCGGCGCGTTTCCGCCGAGCAGGCCGCTCACCGCGTCATCTTTCCAGATCGGTTGGCCTTCCTGGGTGAACATGAGCGCCTGGGTGAAATCTTCCGGGCCACAGAGATTGACCACGCACTGCACGCGACTGCTGAAACTCGTGTTCGGACCGAGATCGCCCTCCAGCTCTTTCACATCGCCACTGGTGCCGAGCAGCGAGGACAAGTGACCGCCCGCCGAACTGCCCCACACCGCGATCTTGTCCGCATCAAGGCCGAGTTCCTTCGCATGCGCACGAATCCAGCGGATCGCCGCCTTGCAATCATAAACCTGCGACGGCCAGTGCGCTTCCTTCGTGAGGCGATAGCCGACTCCGACGGCCGCGTAATCACCTGTGCGAGCCAACTGAATGCCCAGCGACGCGTAGCCGATGCGGTCGCCATTCACCCAGCCGCCTCCATGGATGAGAGCGACGACGGGCAGCGGCTTGTCGCTTTTGCGTTTCTTCGGCAGATACACGTCCACCATCTGCTTCGGGTTGGTGTTTCCGGCATACGGTTGATCGAGTTTGACCTCGACCTGGCTTTTCTCGGCGGTGCTGAGGACGATTTGCTTCGGCGCGGACAGTTCCTGGGCCAGGACCGGCGATGCGGCAAGAAGGAGGAGTGAAAGGAGCTGTTTCATGGTGGGAGGAGAACGTCCGCTCACCGCGCATCCTTCAGCCGCTCCCACGCCATCTCCACCCAGAAGAACTGGGAGTAGTAGAGCCTCGTGTAGTCGTAGCGGGTGATCACGCTTTCGACGGCGGGTGTCAGCTCATTCAATTGAGCCTTGTCCGGCGTGAGCGTGACGATCCAGGCCGCTGCTGTCGGTTCACGGATGAAGGCAGTCTCTTTTCCACGGCGAGGAGCCAGTTTGCTGAAGACGCGCATCTGCGCCTGTGCCAGCTCCTGCGCCTCAGTTTCCGTCTTTTGCGGCTTCCAGTCCTTGTTCATCACACGCCAGTCCATTTCAAAATAGCTCGTGTCCGCGTTGTCGAACTTCTGCGCGAGTGAAAGCCATTCCGAAGCCAGCTTCGCGCTCGCAGTGAGGCCTTTGGCAAAGTCGGCTTTGATGGCCGCGTCGGTCTCCAGCTCCCACAGACCTCGCAAGCCACCGACGGCTGCGCAGGAGGTCCAGTTATGGTTCTTGGAATACCAGAACACCATGCCGCCCGCGCAGAGCTCGCGCTTCGAGAGATTCTTTTCACCGCCGCGCTTCTCCAGCTCCGCCAGATACATCGTGCGCCATTTTTCATCGCCGGTGACGCGATGCAGCATCTTCATGGTGAAAAGCATTCGCGCCGCCTCCTCAAAGTGGAAGCCATTGAAGCTGCCGCGCACTTTGAAAGGCTCCTCAGCCGGCATTTGCCATCCGAGACGAACGATCTCCTCCGCCGTCTCGACGAGATGCTTCGCGATGCGTGTTTTCTCCGCTTCCGTGGCGAGTTCCGACTCCCAGTAGCGCCACAGACCGAGAAACCACGGCATCGTCTGATCATTCGAGCCCATCGGATAATGCGACTTCCCATCCGTGCTCACGCCGCGACCCACAAAGCCCTTCACCTCGCTGATCGAGTTCAGCAAAAGCAAACCTTCCATCAGCTTGCGGGCTTTGGTGGCATCTTCAGCCGACTTCGTGCGCTTCCAGCGGTTCACCGCCGCGTCCATGTAGAGGCCGTTGAACATCGCCCCGTTCTCAATCGGCGCCCACCAGCCCAGCGCGTTCGGCTTGCCCGCCTTGCACTCCTCCGGTGTCGGCAGCGAAACGTTGCCGTCCATGTCTGCGAAATCGATCATGATGCCATACTTGTCGATGAAGCGCCGCCACAGCTCACGATGCGAAGATTCAGCGGCCTGGGAGGCATCTGCGGCGATGATTGGCACCGCCGAGATGGGGAGAACGCAGAGGAGGATGAATGAGAGGCGGTTCATGACGCTGAGTAGATTCGATTGGCAATCGAATCAAACTCAGGAACGGCTGCGATTCATTCGCCACCTCACCTCAATCTATCCACCAGCAGATAAATCCACGTCGCCCGCTCACAGGCTCTGAGCACATGCGGCATCAGCTTCGCGGCATCGTAGTCGCCTTTTGCGTAGTCGGGCCACTCGCGGCAGAGGCTGCGCTGGTAGTCGTGGCGGTCGGGCTTCAGATGCAGCCAGAGCCAGAGTTCAAAGCACGGATTGCTCAGCGCTAGAGCCTGTTATTAACTTTAAAAAGAGCTGTACCCCGGGGAGGATCCAAG
>DAORHS010000743.1:0-2808 GCA_035438165.1 Prosthecobacter sp. | reverse complement strand
TCCGAACGCCGGCCACATCGCCTTCCAGGACGAGGCGCTGCGGGTTTGGTACCGAAACGTGAGGATCAAGGAGCTGAAGTAGGCACCAGAAGCTCTCCGCTTTGATCCCCGGGAATCAATGCCGCAGTGCGAGCACCGCATCACGGGCCCGCACCAGGAAATCGGGCTTCGTTTCACCGGCTTCGAGTTTGATGGGCGCGCCGAAAGTCACGCTGCCAAGCATCGGCACGGGCAGAACTTCGCCCTTGGGCAGGATGCGGTTGAGGTTTTCCATCCAGACAGGGACGAACTGCACGTCCGGACGTTTTTTGGCGAGATGAAACAACCCCGGCTTGAAGGGCTGCGGCTCGGGCTGGTTGTGGCGGCTGCCTTCGGGAAAGAGGATCAGCGAATGACGCTCGCCGAGGGCGGTGATCATATCATCAAGCGGATTGCACTCCGGCGTGGGCTTTTTGCGCTCGATGAGCACGGCGTTGAAAACGCGAAAGGCGAGGAAGGGCCGCACGCGGCCCACGGTCCAGTAGTCCCTGGCGCCAATGAGCCGGGTGACCGCACGCACCGGATCCGGCAGCGAGGCCCAGAGCACGGGACCGTCGAGGTTGCTGGTGTGGTTGGCAAAATAAACGCGCTGCACCAGTTCCGGCCCGCATCCCTGCCAGCGGGCGACGGAGCCGGAGAAAACTCGAAGCGATCCGGCGATGAGACTGCGAATCATGGGCAGAGCATGAGCGAAGAAGATCATGTTGTCACGCGGCTTGCTTGTTCGTAATGCTAAGCCAGACCCGCGCATGCCTAATTCCACTTCATCGCCACCCGACTCATCCACCTGGATGGCTGCGCTGGCGGACTTTCTGATGGACGAGCCGGAAGTGGAGTCCATCCGCCTCAACCCAGACTCGAAGCGGGTCGAAATGGCCACTCTGGGACGCGTCGATGGCGAACTGCTGCAGGCGAAGCTTTCCGAAGTGCTGCGAGCGGTGGATGCGAAGTGGCTGAAGCAAAACGGCAGCGTGCCGCCGCACACCGGCATGCTGGAGGTGCAGCAGAAGGACGGGGCCTTCGTTATCGAAAAACCCTCCTGCCCCACCGCGCCCAAATTCTGGAAGTGGCGGGACTTTGCCTGGCCGGAACCGGACGAGATGGAGCAGGAGAGCGACGAAGAATGGCGCGAGCTGGCGATGCAGGCGGGCCTTTGCGCCGTGGCGCTGGTCGCGGGCTACGTCATCGAGCGTTTCTTCTCCGCACCAGCATGGCTGCCGAAGAGTTTGTTCGCGATCTCGCTGATCTCCGGTGGCTGGGATGCGGCGAAGGATGCGTGGGAGAATTTGCGCGAGCGACGTCTCGACGTGCATTTCCTGATGCTCGCCGTCGCATCCGGCGCGGTGGCGATCGGTGCGTGGGAGGAAGGGGCGCTGCTGCTGTTCCTGTTCTCCACCTCGGGGGCATTGGAGCATTTTGTGATGTTCCGCACCCATCGGGAGATCAACGCACTGACCAAGGCGGCGCCCAAGTTTGCCCACGTGCTGCTTCCCGACGGCACCACCGAAGATCGCGGCGTGCAGGCGCTCCGCGCGGGAGATGTGATCGTGGTGAAGCCTGACGAACTCTTCGCGGTCGATGGCACGGTCATTTCAGGATCGACGGCGGCCGACGAATCAACGCTCACCGGCGAGGCGGTGCCGATCGCCAAGGAAACAGGCGCACCGATCTACGGCGGCACCTTGAATCAATGGGGGCTGGTGCAGGTGCGCGTGGACCGTCCGGCCACCCAGAGCGCGCTGGCAAAAATCATCACGCTGATCCAGACGGCGCAGCATCTGCGTGCGCCGAGCCAGCGGTTCACCGACCGCTTTGGTACGCGCTACACCCTTTTGACGCTCAGCGTTGTCGGAGCGATGTTTTTCGTGTGGTGGCTGGGCCTTGGCATTCCACCCTTTGAGAACACCGCCGCGTCGAATTCATCCTTCTACCGCGCGATGACGCTGCTGGTCGTCATGAGCCCCTGTGCGCTCGTCTTGTCGATTCCCTCGGCCATTCTGGCCGCGATCGCCTGGGGCGCGAGGCGCGGCGTGCTGTTTCGAGGCGGGGCCGCGATCGAAAAGCTCGCCGAGGTGGATGTGATCGCGATGGACAAGACCGGCACGCTCACGGAGGGCGAATTGAAGGTGGCCCAGATCGAAAGCTTCCCCGCAGGACGCGAGCAGGACGTGCTGCGCATCGCGGTGAGTCTTGAGGCGAATTCAAATCATCCCATCGCCCGGGCGATCACGCAGTTTGGCGAAGGCCAGGGCATCGTGGCCGAAAAACTGGCCGAGTTTCAGTCCATCACCGGTCAGGGCCTGCGGGGGCGGACCCAGGGCGGCCTGAGCTATGTGGGGCGGCGGGAACTCGTCAAAGACAGCGCTCTGGGCGCGGTGCTGGCAGGCGTTCCCGATGCGCCGCTGGGCTTCAGCGAGGTCTGGGTGCTGCACGAGCAGATCGTGGGGCGCGTTTTGCTCAAGGATGAGATCCGCGCCGGCAGCCGTGTGGTTTTGGAGAAGCTCGCCGCCGAAGGCGTGCGCACCATCATGCTGACCGGTGACCGCCGTGCGGCTGCGGTCGAAGTGGGTGAAAAATTGGGCATCGCCGAGGTGCGGGCCGGATTACACCCGGAGGACAAGGTGGCGGTGATTCGTGAACTGACGCAGGCAGGCCACAAGGTGGCGATGATCGGCGACGGTGTGAATGACGCCCCCAGTCTGGCCGCCGCCTACGTCTCGGTGGCCATGGGTGCCCGCGGAAGCGATGCGGCGCTGGAGCAGAGCGATG
>DAORHS010000742.1:0-2809 GCA_035438165.1 Prosthecobacter sp. | reverse complement strand
CTGGGCGCCGCTGCAACCGACGCAGGTTATTTCCAAGCTCGCGGACAAGGGAGCAAAGCTCACGCGCCAGAGCGACGGCTCCTACCTCGCCAGCGGTCCGAATCCGGCCAAGGACACCTACATTTTCGACGCACCGCTGCCGAAGGACGGCGTAACCGCTTTCCTGCTCGAATGCCTGCCTGATCCCTCACTGCCGAATCAAAGCCTCGGACGCTATGCGAACGGAAACTTCGTGCTCACGGATTTCGACGTCTTCCTGCAAAAGCCCGGCGGCAAACCGGAGAAACAGACACTGGCGCGTGTGGCGGCGGATTACTCGCAAAAGGGCTACGAGATTGAAAAAGTACTCAAACGTGACGGCGGCAAAGGCTGGGCCATCGACGGACCGACGAAACGCGATCCGCGCCGTGCGATGTTCGTGCTGCAAAAGCCAGTTTCATCCAGCGAAGGGATGCAACTGCTGCTGCGCCTGCGCCATGAAGCGATCAGCGGACACAACATCGGCCGCTTCCGTCTTTCCGCGACTGCCGCTCCTGCCGAATCGCTCAAGCTCGATGGGGACACGCAACTGGCGGCCGTGAAGACCCTGCTCGTAATCCCTGCCGTGAAACGCAGCCCCGCACAGAAGGGCGAGATCGAAAAGTTCTTCATCGCGAACGTGGACAGTCCGATCAAACGCGCCAACGACCTCGCCACCCTGAAGCAAAAGGCGCTCGATGATGCGAAGGGCAAACTCCCCAGCGTCATGGTCATGGAGGAAATGCCGCAGCCGCGGGATGCCTTCATTCTCGGCCGCGGTGAATACGACAAGCCCACCGTCAAAGTCAGCATGGGCCTGCCCGCCGTCCTCCCGCCGCTGCCGAAAGGAGCGCCAATGAATCGTCTCGGCCTCGCAAAGTGGCTCGTCGATCCCTCCAATCCGCTGACGGCCCGCGTGTGGGTGAATCGCGCGTGGGAGAAGTTCTTTGGCCATGGCTTGTGCAAAACGACGGAGAATCTCGGCTCGCAGGCAGACTACCCGGTGCATCCCGAACTGCTCGACTGGCTGGCGGTGGAGTTCATGCGCGGCGGCTGGGACATGAAGGCGATGCAGAAGCTCATGGTGATGAGCCAGGCCTACCGGCAGCAAAGCAAGGTGACTCCAGAACTCGTTGCGAAAGATCCCGACAACCGCCTGCTCGCCCGTGGTCCACGATTCCGCCTCGCTGGAGAGCTGGTGCGCGATCAGGCGCTCGCCGTGAGCGGGCTGCTCGTGCCGAAGATCGGCGGTGACAGCGTGCGTCCTTACATGCCGGAGGGCGTGTGGGATGAAACGAGCAAGTACGGCAACCTGCGCGGCTACAAGCACGACAGCGGCGAGGGGCTGTACCGCCGTACGATGTACACGATCTGGAAACGCACGGCCGCACCGCCGACGATGCTGCTCTTTGACTCCCCTTCCCGCGAACTCTGCACCGTGAAGCGTTCGCGCACCAACACGCCGCTGCAGGCGCTTGCGTTGTTGAATGAAGTCACCTTTGTGGAAGCCGCGCGTGCGCTGGCCCAGCGCATCCTCAAGGAAGGTGGACCGACCGTTGAATCACGTCTCGACTACGCCTACCGCCTCGTCACTGCCCGGCCACCTGACGCGGAAACGAAACGCATCCTGCTCACCGGATTGAATCGGCGGCTTGCCGAGTTCCAAACGAACCCCGAGTCCGCCACGAAGCTGATCACCACCGGCGAATCGAAACCCGATGCCTCCCTCAATCCCTCCGAACTCGCCGCCTACACGATGACCGCGAGTGTTCTGCTCAATCTGGACCGCACCATCACCCGCGACTGAAGAACATTGAAGGTCGAAATCGAACACTGAACATTGAAGTCAGGACGAGAAAACATGAGCGCAAAGGACGACACCCACGATTCGCGATATGACCTGGAGGAGCGGTTGCTGAACTATGCGGCAGACATCATTCGGTTCACGGAGTCGATGCTGAAGACAGACTCGGGGAGGCATATCAGCAACCAGTTGATGCGTTCAGGAACAGCTCCCCTGGGTCATCAAGGTGAGGCCGTTTCCGCAGAATCGAGCAGAGACTTCATTCACAAGATGAAAGTGGCGCTCAAGGAACTGCGTGAGTCTGATCGCTGGCTCAAGCTGGTAACGCGCGTGCCGCTCGTTCCCGCCGACGTGTCAGCAAAGCCATTGCTCGTGGAGACGGACGAACTGATCCGCATTTTTGTCGCCAGCATCAAGACGGCGCAGCGCAATTCGGCCAAGTGAACATTGACATCGAACGTCAAACCATCCCATCCCCATTTAACCCGCCTGCCGTCATGTCCGACCATTCAATGTTCAACGTTCAAGGTTCATTGTTCAATGTTCAAGACCGCCTCAACCGTCGTGCGTTTCTCAAGCACAGCGGTCTCGCGCTTGGTTCCACCGCGCTCGCTTCGCAACTCGCCGCTTCGCCCACGCACTTCGCGCCGAAGGCCAAGCGCATCATCTATCTGTTCCAGAGCGGTGCGCCGTCACAGATGGATCTGTTTGATCCGAAACCGCAGATGGAAAAGCGGCGGGGCGGGGATCTGCCGGCCTCGATTCGCATGGGCCAGCGCCTGACCGGCATGACTTCGGGACAGAAGACGTTTCCGGTGGCGCCTTCCATGTTCAAATTCGCGCAGCACGGGAAAGGCGGCGCCTGGATCAGCGAACTGATGCCAAACATCTCCAAGATCGCCGATGAGCTGTGTTTCATCCGCTCCATGCACACGGAGGCGATCAATCACGATCCGGCGATCACCTTCTGCCAGACCTGCTCTCAGC
>DAORHS010000741.1:0-2812 GCA_035438165.1 Prosthecobacter sp. | reverse complement strand
CGGCCTCGACGCCTATCAGAAGCTCATCGACTGCGGTGTGGATGTCGTCCTCCTCGCCACCCCGCCCGGATTCCGCCCGCTGCACCTCACGGCGGCAGTGGAAGCAGGGAAACACATCTTCTGCGAGAAGCCGATGGCCGTGGATGCCGCCGGTTACCGCGTCGCGCAGGCCGCAGTCGAAAAAGCGAAGCAGAAGAAGATCAATCTCGTCGCCGGCTTCTGCTGGCGCTACAACACCAGCCGCATCGAGTGTTACAAACGTCTTCATGACGGCCAGATCGGCGACATCACCGGCATTCTCGCCACCTACTATGCCGGTCCGGTCAAAACCATGCCGCCTGCCAGCGCACGCCCTGCTGGCATGGGTGACGTCGAGTGGCAGGTGCGCAACTGGTACAACTTCTCGTGGCTCAGCGGCGACAGCATCGTCGAGCAGGCCGTGCACAGCCTGGATAAAATCTGCTGGGCCATGAAGGACCAGCCGCCGCTGAGCGTGGTCGCCACCGGCGGCCGCCAGCGTCCGGCGGAAGCGGGGAACATCTTCGACCACTTCCACTGCGCCTACGAGTGGGAGGGCGGCATTCTGTGCCACCTCACCAACCGCCAGATCGCCGGCTGTCACAACGAGGTCATCGACTACATTCAGGGCACCCAGGGCCGCCTCACCATCGGCAAAGGCGCCGCGCCCTTCATCGAGGGCGAAAAACGCTGGCGCTGGCGCGGCGAGGAGAAAAACATGTACGACCTTGAGCATC
This sequence comes from Prosthecobacter sp., assembly GCA_035438165.1. Classification (GTDB taxonomy): domain Bacteria; phylum Verrucomicrobiota; class Verrucomicrobiia; order Verrucomicrobiales; family Verrucomicrobiaceae; genus Prosthecobacter. The sequence continues at coordinate 2,057 of DAORHS010000741.1, read as the reverse complement.
AGGCGCTCTTCAACGCCATCCGCAATGGCCAGGTCATCAACGACGGTGATCGCATGATGAGTTCGACGCTCATTGCCATCATGGGCCGCGAAGCCGCCTACACCGGCCAGAAGATTGCCTGGAAGGATGACTCCGAGCCTGCCGCCGGAGATAAAAAGGAGAAAGCCTCCGGACGCATCGCGCTCGCGATGATGAGCTCCAAGCAGGATCTCGCCCCGGACAATCTTCAGTTTGGCGACAAGTTCGAGCCAAGCCCGATGCCGATTCCTGGCATGACCAAGTTCGCGTGAGCCGGGCCTGCCCGTGGTTGATGCCTGGAGCGCAGCCAGACCGGAGCTGTCCGGCTTGAACACGAAATCACGTGGGCTGCGCGCTTTTTCAAACGTGAGGAGTTCCTGTCATGTGCGCTGCATGCCTGTCCGGCTCATTTGAAGAAATGAAGATTTTGTACACATGTTGATTCAACACAAAATCCAGGCGGCATTTGCGGCCGCTCTGGTCTTTCTGCTCCTCACCGGCGCATGCGCCTGGTGGAGCGAGCAGCGGAATGTGGAGACCTTCCGCTCGTTTGATCACACGCACAGGGTCAACGACGCGCTCGACGCCTCGCTCGTGGAGCTGCTCGACGTGGAGACAGGGAGCCGAGGCTTTGTCATCTCTGGCGACGAAGCTTTTTTACGCCCCTATGAGGCCGGAATCGCGGTGCTTCCGACATCGTTCGAGACGGCGAAAAGACTGACAGAGGAGAATCCCGGCCAGCAACAACGGCTGGCGGTTCTCGAGCCCTTGATTCAAAGCAAAATCGCCCGTGCCAGCGAGGTGATCAAGCTGCGCCGCGGCGGTGACACGGACGGGGCGCTCCAGCTCATTGATTCGGGACAGGGACAACAGACGATGGATGACATCCGCAGGGTGATCGCCGAAATGAAGAATGAAGAGAACCAGCTCCTCCCGGCTCTCAAGGACAAGGCGCAGGCGCTGTCCCGCATGACGATGACCATTGTGGCCTTCGGCGGCGTGCTGTCCGTCGGGATGATCGGCTTCGCCAGCTTCATCGTGCGGCGTGATTTTGAAAAGCGCCGGCAAGCGGAGACGCAGCGCGACCGCTTCTTCACCCTGCCGCTGGACATGCTCTGCATTGCCAGTGCCGACGGTCATTTCAAACACGTCAATCCGGCATTCACTGAGACGCTGGGCTGGAGCACGAAGGAACTTCTGAAACGGCCGTTTCTCGATTTCGTGCACCCTGACGACCGTCCGGCCACGCTTCGTGAGGTCGAACGGCAGCTCGCCGCCGGTGAGAAGGTGGTTGATTTTGAAAACCGTTATCAGCACAAGGATGGCTCATGGCGCGTGCTGTCGTGGAAGTCCGTGCCGCAGCCGGACGGACTCATGTTTGCCACCGCGCGTGACGTGACGGAACAGAAAGCCGCCTCTGAAGCCATCCTCGCCCGTGAGGAGAAGCTGTCGGTCACGCTGAACTCCATTGGCGACGCCGTGCTCACCACCGACGAGCAGCGGCGCATCACCCGCTTGAATCCCATCGCGGAAAAACTCACGGGCTGGACGCAAGGCGAGGCGCTGGGCCGTCCGGTGGATGAGATCTTTCACATCATCAATGAGGAAACGCGCGAGCCGGCCGTCATCCCTGTGGATGACGTGCTGACCACCGGTGAAATCCATGGACTCGCCAATCATACCATCATCATCGCGCGCGACGGCACGGAGCGCCCCATCACGGACAGCGCCGCCCCCATCCGCGACGAGAATGGACGCATCATCGGCGTGGTGCTGGTCTTCCGGGATGTGACGGAGGACCACGCCGTCGAGCGGGCTTTGCGTGACAGCGACACCCTGAACCGCGCCGTGCTGAATTCCATGATGGCGAACATCGCCGTCGTGGACCGCCACGGCACGATCATCGCCATCAACGATGGCTGGGAACGTTTCGCGCGGGAGAACGGCGCTGAAGCCTCGATGTCCGCCGTGGGCGTGGGCGCCAATTACCTGGAGGTCTGCAAACGGGCCACGCAGGATCTGGGCGACGAGGCGCAGGA
>DAORHS010000740.1:0-2812 GCA_035438165.1 Prosthecobacter sp. | reverse complement strand
ACGCCGGGCAGGTGAAGTGCATCTACATCGACCCGCCCTACAACACCGGCAACGAAGGCTGGGTTTACAACGACAACGTGCGCAGTCCCATCATCGAGGAGTGGCTGGGCAAGACCGTCGGCAAGGAAGGTGAAACCCTTGATCGGCACGACCGCTGGCTCTGCATGATGTATCCGCGTCTCGCGCTGCTCCGGGAGTTCTTGCGGGAGGATGGGAGCATCTGGATCAGCCTGGATGACAACGAGATTCAGGCGCTGCGGTATGTGATGGATGAGATCTTTGGCGCGGGGAATTTTGTCACGACTGTCCTCTGGCAGAAGAACTTTGCTCCAAAGAACTCCGCAAAGCACTTCTCAGAAGATCACGACTACGTCGTGGTGTATGCGAAGAAGGCAGAAAGCTGGCGGCCAAACTTACTTCAGCGTTCCGATGAGGCGTTAGCACGATATAAGAACCCAGATAACGACCCTCGTGGAGTTTGGACCTCGGGTGACTTGCAAGCTCGGAATTATTACGGCGACGGGACATATTCGATCACTTGCCCTTCAGGTCGTGTCATTGCCGGTCCTGGCAAAGGAATGTACTGGCGGTATTCAGAAGCCAACTTTTTGGAGCTGGATCGAAAAGGACAGATTTGGTGGGGAGAGAAAGGCGATAACATGCCTCGCTTGAAGCGCTATCTGCGCGATGTCAAAGATGGAGTAACGCCCCAAACGATGTGGTTCCACAAAGATGTGGGCCACACTCAAGAGGCAAAGAAGGAACTACTCGAAGCAGTCTTGTTCGACACGTCTGATGATGTCTTCATCACCCCAAAACCAACCCGCCTGATCGAGCGCATCCTGCAAATCGCGACGAATCCGGGGAACTTGGTGCTGGATTCCTTCGGCGGCAGCGGGACGACGGGCCATGCGGTGCTGAAGCTGAATGCGGCCAACCCTTCCACCACAGAGAGCACCGAGAAGCACAGAGACTCGGATTCAGAAACTCTGTGGTCCTCTGTGCCCTCGGTGGTTGAAACGGTTCCCGACCGTCGCTTCATCCTCGTGGAGATGGAGCCAGAGATCGCCCCGAAGATCACGGCGGAGCGGGTGAAGCGCGTGGCACAGGGTTACACGAATGCCAAGGGCGAGGCTGTGCCCGGACTGGGCGGCGGCTTCCGCTACTGCCGCCTCGGCGAGCCGCTCTTCGATGCGGACCGGCAGATCCGCGAGAGCGTGACATTCGGCGAGCTGGCGCGGCACGTTTACTTCACCGAGACGGGCGAGCCGCTGCCGCGTGAGCGGGTGCCGAACACGCCGCTGCTAGGCGTGTGCCGGGGCGTGGCGATCTACCTGCTGTACAACGGCATCCTGGGAGACAAGAGCACGAACGGCGGCAATGTGCTGACACGCGGCATCCTGGCGAAGCTGCCGAAATACGACGGACAGAAGGTGATCTATTGCGCGGGCTGCCTGCTGGGCAAAGAACGTCAAAATGCGGAGCGCATCGTGATCCGCCAAACCCCTTACGAGATCAAAATCTCATGATCCAGCTCAAGGACTATCAAGATCGCGTGCTGGGAAGTCTGCGGACCTTCCTGAAACGCAGTGCGCAGACGGGACATCCAGGTGATGCCTTCCGTGAAGTGACGGAGCAGGTCTATGGCGAACCTTTGACCTACATCCACGCCACGGCGGCGGGTCTGCCAGCGGACATGCCGTATGTCTGCCTGCGGGTGCCGACAGGCGGCGGGAAAACGCTGCTGGCCTGCCATGCGGTGGGCATCGCGCAGACGGAACTGCTGCGTGCCGAGCACAGCGTGGTGCTGTGGCTGGTGCCGAGCAACACGATCCTGGAACAGACCGCCGATGCACTGCGGGACGTGCGGCATCCTTATCGTCGTGCTTTGGAACTGGAATGCGCCGGGCCGGTGGAGGTGCTGCGCATTGATGAAGCGCTGAATTTGACCCGCGCCCGTGTGGATGGAGCGACGGTGGTGATCGTGGCGACGATGCAGAGCTTCCGCGTGGAGGACACGACAGGCCGCAAGGTCTATGGGCAGAGCAGCCCGTTTCAGGAACACTTCCTCAACCTGCCGCCGGAAGATGCGGTGCGGCTCTTTGAAGGCGCGGACAAGAAGCCGGTGCCGAGTCTGGTGAACATGCTGCGCCTGCGCAGGCCGGTGGTGATCGTGGATGAAGCGCACAATGCGCGCACGGACCTGAGCTTTGCCACGCTCGGGAATCTGCTGCCCGCGTGCATCATCGAGTTCACCGCCACGCCCGCGACGAAGAAGCAGCCGTCCAATGTGCTGCACCGTGTCTCTGCTGCCGAGCTGAAAGCCGCCGACATGGTGAAGCTGCCGCTTCGGGTGATCACCCGCCATGCGAGCCAGCGGGATGCTTTGCTGAATGAAGCGCTGACTTTGCGCAGTGATCTGGAGAAGCTGGCCGTGCTGGAAAGCCAGATGAGCGGCGAGCACCTGCGGCCCATCCTGCTGATCCAGGCGCAGCGTGTGGATGACTGCAAAGACCTGAAGGCACGGCTGGTGAGTGATTTCGGCATCGCCGAAACGGAGATCAAAATCTCCGTGGGCAGTCTGGATGAACTCAAGGAGGTGAAGGACATCAACGCGGCCAACTGTCCGGTGCGGATCATTATCACCGTGGAGAAGCTGCGGGAGGGCTGGGACTGCCCCTTTGCCTATGTGCTGTGCAGTTTGAAGGAGACACGCAGCGCCACGGCCATCGAGCAGATCGTGGGCCGCATCCTGCGCCTGCCGGGCGCGAAACCGAAGCAGCACCCGGACCTGAACTGCGCCTACGCCTTC
>DAORHS010000739.1:0-2813 GCA_035438165.1 Prosthecobacter sp. | reverse complement strand
ATCAACCTGTTAGAGGCATGGAATGTGGGGTTCGTTCGTTCCTCCTGCAAACGACCTGCTGCGGTCTCGGAGGTCCGCGCTCCGACGGCGATCACATCACGGCGGTGATGAAGGGCGGAAGCCGGCGTTTGAGAAGAAGTAAGGATCATCGCTCAACCGCGCGATAACGTATCAATGATGGGAAGGTGAATCGCCCGAGCGGTTTTGCCACGCATCATGTCGTCTTTGATCGCCAACAAACACCCGCACCCCGTTCGCTTCTGGGTGACTGTCGGGGCAGGAATTCTTGTTCTGGTCCTGCTGCTTCATTCAGCGGCCTTTAAAAGCATGATGGATGAAGCCACCGGCTGGGCGGAGAGCGTCATGAAGAGTCATCCCATCACGGGCGCCGTGATCTTTGTTCTCTTTTCAGCCCTCTCCGCGATGCTCGCGTTCACCTCCAGCGTGGTGCTTGTCCCGCCGGCCAATCTTGTCTGGGGAAAACTGGTGACCTTTCTCCTGCTTTTGGCAGGCTGGGTGGCGGGAGCGATGGCCGCCTTTGGCATCGGCAAGCTCGCCACGCCGATGCTCTTTCGCCTGGGTTACAGGGAGAAGCTGGAGAAGTATCAACAGTTCGCCTCGAAGCGCATGAAGTTCTGGGTGGTGCTCGTGTTCTGCCTCGCCGTGCCATCGGAGGTTCCAGGTTACCTCTTTGGCGGCATGAAACACCCGTTCTGGAAGTTCATTGCCGCCATCGCCATCGCTGAGTCGATCTACGGGGTGGGCATCATCGTCGCCGGAGAGAGCCTTCTGGAGGCGGACCCCGCCGTCGTGCTGCTCACGATTGGAGTGATGGCCGTCATCGCGGTGGCGGCGGGTTTTGTTTTGCGCCGGGTGAAAGGTCGCAAAGCGGGCTGGAAGGCGGTGAAGAAGTAACGGGGCGCGGGACGGACTTTTCTGCCTATTGCTTTAGGGCAAAAGCAAACTCGGCTCTGCGCCCATAACTGCTGAAGCCGGCCAAGGCGATCGCCCTGCCGTCTTCAAGGTTAGCGTCTGGAGGGATGGGAAAGGGTAACTTTTGTCGTCCGAGATGGGTGAGGATGAGAAAGCGAAGGTGGGCCTCGGCAAACTCAGCGTCACCATGCACAACCTCTCGGTTTGAATGGATCGTCGAGATGACGACCTCTTTGTCAGTGTATTTCAACTCGGCGACATGAAGCAATAACCCCGTCCAACTGCGGCGGACATAGAGCCGTGAGTCATAGGCGAAGAAATCCCATTTATCTTCCATCTCTGGGGCGGAGAACAGAACACCATCCTCACGCTTGCCATTGTAAGGAAATCTCAGGTCGCATGGCACAATGAAATCGTCCTTGGGCAAAGAGCCAATGAGCGAACGGCCATCATCAGTGCGCAATTGATTGAAGGATGTGGCTATGGCGCGATCTGAGGTCATCGCCGTGAATCCAAGCGCAACCGCTCGGCAATCCAGCACCCTCTGAGGAAATGGATTGTTTTGATCGCCACCTTGAAGCCAGACAACCCTCTGCTCCCAATCGTCTTTACTCGCATCTAGCTTGGCGGCCGATGAGTCAGCGTTCCCTCCATCTCGGCAGCCGGAAAAAAGGCAGGCAAGTGCTGTTAGGAGCTTACGCATGGTTGGCTATGGGTTTCCCGGTTGAGTATTTGGGCAGGTTATGGCCAAACTCGGCAGCGATGGATGCCCGGGAATCTCTCACTTCCTGGACGACGAGATCCTTCATAGCTGTTTGAGCCTTCCCTCAATCACTTTGGGCGACTGGCGCAGGTCCATGATGGCACCGACGAACACTCGATCACCCGTAACAGAATAGAAGATGCCGAAATGGGTCCGGGTGACGACCAGACGGCGGATGCTGTCTTTGTAATGCATCGGGCCGGCTTCCGGGAAGAGGCGGAGGATGCCCAGGGCGTGATCGACGCGGAAATACGTTCGTTCGCCTTGGACGGCGTAGATGCTGAGGAGGTCGCTCTGCGCCCCTTGCAGCAAAACGATCTCGTTTCCCGTCACGGCAGGCGGAACTTGCGTTTGAACTCCTCGAGGGTCATCGCGGTGCTGGGATCGCGCTCAAAGTCGGCGAAGCGCTGCTCGACCACGTCCAGGATGGCCTGATTCGTCGGCAGTTCCTGCTGGTGCTCGCTGACCTCGTCCCACAGTTCGACGGCGAGGCTCCACTTCTCCTCAAGGCTGAGGCTTGCGACGGCTGGAAGTTTCTCGGCGATCATGATGACTGGAGGATGCCATGCCGTTTTGAAACCGACAAGAGGGATGTTGGTGCCGTTCCCGCCCCTCACTCCTTCGCCGCCATCTCACACGCCACGCGCCTCTCCTCATCCAAGAGCGTCACGTTGCCACTGGCGAGGCGCCCCTCATTCACACAGGCAACTTTGATGGCCGCGCCGTGATGCGGAGCGGCTGTGGGACCAGCGATAGACACAGCACCCACGTGCCCGGCTTTGTCGAAGGCGATGGAGTCGTGGAGAGATGGAGTTCATCGGAAAAGAGAGGGGCGCCCAAGGAGCGGGACTTGCCAAGTCCCGACGATGGCGAGGCACTTGGCAAGTGCCTCTCCTTGTCCGGGCCATGCGCTGCGGCAGTGGCTGCACGCAGCCCCCCCCGGCCTATCGGCGAGGTTTCAGAAAATCCCAAATTCGAACGAGCAGGTAGATCCCGCCGTAAAACACCACGCCCATCACGATGAACATGACCACGGTCCCGCCGAAAGACTGTCCGCCACCCGATCCGCCGGGAGGCGGATACGGATAGGCCGGTCCCGGGCCGGAGGGCCGGGAGG
>DAORHS010000738.1:0-2815 GCA_035438165.1 Prosthecobacter sp. | reverse complement strand
ATAGCCAGAAGGGCGGGGGGTGCAAGAACTGTTCGCGATGCGGTTTTTGCCGTCACTTCTCTTCCGCAATTTCCAATCGCGGGAACAATGGCACCGGGGCTCCGAGCTGGTGGCCAGTTTGCAGCAGTCCCCACTTCAAATCGCTGACTTTGAGGCCTGCCGGCAGTTCCCAGCCGATTTGCGCACGCGCTGTCACCATCGCCGTCGGCATGATCGGATTGAGCAGTACGCTGACGTGCGTGAGCGCTTCGGCGAGATGGTAGAGCACGCTGTCGAGCCGTGCGGCCTGTGCAGGATCTTTGGCGAGGGAGAAAGGCTTCGTGCTGTCCACGAATGCATTGGCGTGCGTGACGATCTTCCACGCGGCGGCGATGCCTTCGTGGATGTCCCAGCCGTTCATCTTCTCGAGGTAGAGCGGCAGCGCCTCCGTGACGGTCTGGCGCAGGGCCTGGTTGATTTCGTCATCGTAATCACCGGGCGTGAGCACGCCTGCACGATATTTTTGCGCCATGTTGATCGAGCGGTTGAGCAGGTTGCCCAGGCCGCCGGCCAGCTCCTTGTTGTAGCTCATGATGATGCGTTCATCGCTGAAATCGGCGTCGTAGCCGGTGGCGATGTCGCGCATGAGGTAATAACGCAGGCCGTCGGGCGTGAAGGTGCCGGAGAGCACGTTCGGGTCGATCACATTGCCGAGGCTCTTGCTCATTTTCGCGCCTTTCACGTTCCACCAGCCATGGACGATGAGTTTCGGGATCTGGTCGTTCGGGAAACCGAGCGCGTGGAGCATGATCGGCCAATAGACGGCATGCGCAGGCACGAGGATGTCCTTGCCGATCACATGGGCGTCAGCGGGCCAGATTTTTTCAAACTCTGGCAGCCCTTCGTTGCCGACTTCATCGGCCATGTAACCGGCAAAGCTGACGTAGTTCACCAGCGCGTCGAACCAGACGTAGTTCACGAATTTTTCGTCGAAGGGCAGGGGAATGCCCCAGCTCAAACGTTCGATGGGACGGCTGATGCACAGGTCCTGCGCATTGCCGTCGAGCGAATTGAGCACATCGTTGGCACGATGCGGCGGGAAGATGAAATCGGGGTTTCCGCGAATGTGATTCTTGAGCCACTCGACATGGTCGCTGAGACGGAAATACCAGTTCTCCTCCTGAAGTTCGACGACTTCGCCCCATTCCTCGCCGTACTGGCCGTCGGGGCCGCGTTCTTTGTCGGTGAGGAACTGTTCCTGGCGCACGGAGTAGAAGCCCGCGTAGCTCTTTTTGTAGAGCTGGCCGCAGTCATGGAGCTTTTGCAGCATCGCCTGCACCACGCGCTTGTGTTTGATGTCCGTGGTGGCGGCCCAGCCGTCGTAACGCACGTTCAACTTGTCCCACAGCGCCGTGAAATGCTGCGTGATGCCATCGACAAACTCCTGCGGCGATTGTCCGGCCTTTTCAGCGCTCTTCTGCACCTTCTGGCCGTGCTGGTCCACACCGGTGAGGAAAAACACCTCGCGCCCGTTCAGCCGCTGAAAACGTGCCATCACATCCGCCAGCACCTTTTCATACGCATGGCCGATGTGCGGCGGCGCGTTGGTGTAGTCGATCGCGGTGGTGAGGTAGTAGGGCTTCATGGAACGCCTTCCCATGCCGCCCTTCCGCCTTCAGTTCAAGTGTTCCTGCGGGGCAACCCTCGTTCTCAGCGGGACATTCCGCCGAGGCCGATGCCTACAACACCGAGAAGCACAAACAACAGCGCAAAGCTCAGGTAGATGAGCGTGAGGATGCCGTAGAACTTCCAGAAGCGGCGTTGCTCGGCGAGGGCGGCGGCAAGGTCGGTGAACGACTGCGAAGCAGCAAGCCGGCTGATGTTTGAGGCATACTTGCTCAGCTTGAGCGTTGGATAGATGATAAGCATCGCCGTGAGTCCGTAACCGACGGCCATCATCAGGACGGCGCCAAAGCCGACGGCTCCGGCTTTGGCATCGGAGCCGGCGATCGCTCCTGCACCCAGAAGTCCAAACACGAGGGCGAGCACGACGCCCAGGATGACCACGGAGCAGACGATCCACATCAATATGGAGATGAATCGCACCCACGGCCTCGTGCCGGTGAGTTCGGCCACGATGGGGAAAGGCACCGCGCCGACGGCGCCTCCCTGAGTCTTGGCGGTGGGGGCCGCGTAGGGATTGATGCCTGCCGCTGAAGCGGACGCTTGTTTCGTCCTGCCAATGCTCGCCGGTGAGGCGATGGGTTTGGCCCTGGGGGCGGCGGAGGCGGGTTTGGTGGAGGTGGCACCTCCGATGATTTCAGACAGACCCTGCCAGCCCGGCATCCCCTCCCGCCATCCCCAGTCGGTCGCTTGAAAAAAGCCGGTCTGCAGACCTTCTTGAATTTGGGAAGCTTCAAAGGAACCGAGTTCCTGGCCGTCGCGGGTGATCAAATAGGCGCTCATAGAGGAGCATGGGTTTTAATCCGGCCCCGCCGCTGATGTCGAGATTTTTTGGTCAGAATGTCACCCGATAAACCCCTTCCTTATTTCGGAAGCATGGTCAGGTATTGCTCGGTCATCTGTTTCACCTTGGTGCGCAGGGGCTCGAGCTGTGGCTGGAGCTTGGCGAGTTCGGCGGTGGCTTCGGCGATGATCTTGTCCTTCTCGGGGATTTCCTTCGTGGCGGCGGCGATGGCGGCCTCGGCGTCGGACTTCTTCTTCTTCGTGCCTTCAAAGTCAGTGGTGGCTTTCGCGACTTCGGCCTTTTTGGCGTCGAGAATCTTCTGTTCGGCGTCGAGTTTGCCGTGTGCGGCGGCGTAGGCTTGTTCGAGCG
>DAORHS010000737.1:0-2817 GCA_035438165.1 Prosthecobacter sp. | reverse complement strand
AAATCGAGTGATTCCTATGTCGGTCCTATGGCGCCGGAACTGGCCCGTTTGAGCCAAAAGCCCAAGATGCGCACCGGGGATGAGGGTTTCATGCCTATACCGCTTCAAGAACCGACGCTCCCGCTGCGTCCGGGCGCCACCACGCCGGGAGCTGGTTCGTTGCTGCCGCCAGTGCCTGAGACGGAGAAACCCGCCCTGCTGCCGGTGCCTCCCGCGCCGAATGTGCCGATGCTGCCTCCGCCACCTGCCTCGGGCACGACACCTCCGGTCCCACCAGCGCCGCCGACGGTGAAGCCTGCGTCATAATTCTTGCGCAGGCATGGCAGCCCGCCATGCTGGACAGGTCACTTCTCAAACCATTTTTGGATGAAACAGATTTTTCTTTTGCTGGCCCCCGTGTGCCTCCTTCTCTCCGGTTGTGCGGGCTATACTCTCGGTGGTCAAAAACCCGCCAGTCTGCGCAACGTCACCAAGATTGCTGTTCCGACCTTTGAAAACCTCACGCTGGAACCACGTCTTGGCGTTCTTGTGACCAACGCGGTCATCAAGCAGCTTCAGAACCACGGTTCGTACCAGATCGTTTCCAAGAGCGAGGCGGAGGCGGTTCTCCAGGGTACGATTCAGCGGATTGACCGTTCCCAGTTCCGTTCGGATCGCACCAACATTCTGCGCACCTCCCAGATTTTGGCGACTCTCTCCTGTCCCTTTACGGTCAAGGAAACCGGGTCGGGCAAACTGCTTTACAGCGGAAACTCGGCGGCTGACTCCTACATCATTCTCGACGCAAATCTTCAGTTGTCGGAGACCCAGCTGCTCGAAGATGCGGCTCAGCGACTTGCCTACAATCTGGCCGATCAGGTCTCCGAAGGCTGGTAATCGATCCTCCGTCTCATGTCGTCGGAGCAGGATTCACCCGCAGAACCTCTCGAGAGTGAAGATGATGCGCTGTTTGAACCGGTGGCTTCCACCGGCCGCCTGAAAGCGGGCCTTCATCTGGTGGCCACTCCCATCGGAAACATGCGCGACATCACCCAGCGCGCGCTGGATACGCTGCGCGTGGCGGACCTTGTTGCCTGCGAGGACACCCGTCACTCAGGCATGCTGCTGAAACATCATGACATTCGTGCGCGGTTCGTCAGCCTTAATGAACACAACGAAGCGCAGCGCATCCCGCAGTTGATCGAGCACATCAGGCAGGGAGGCAGCGTGGCGCTGATTTCGGACGCAGGAATGCCCACCGTGTCAGATCCCGGCCAGCGGCTTGTGGCGGCCGTGGTGGGGGCTGGACTGCACGTGGAGGGGATTCCCGGACCCAGCGCCGTGATCACTGCGCTCGCCGCTTCGGGGCTGCCCACCACGCCGTTCTATTTTGGAGGTTTCCTCCCGCACAAAAAAGGAGCACGCACCACCGAACTCACCGCCGCCCTGCAGCGTGACTGCACCAGCGTCTTTTTCGAAAGTCCCTACAGGCTCGTCGATACGCTCGCCATCCTGGCCGAGGCCGCTCCCGAACGTCGCGTCGTCGTGGCCCGCGAGCTGACCAAAAAGTTTGAGGAATTCAAGCGTGGTCCGGCAAGCATCCTGCTATCCTGTTTTCAAACCAAAGCGCCCAAGGGCGAAATCACCCTGCTCATCGCTCCAGTCGATCCTCCCAAGTGGTTGACCTGGTAGCATCCTCTCAACTCTTTCTACTCTTCACACTCATGGAAGCCCTCGCCAACTGCGCCGTCCTCAACACCCCCGACAGTCTCAAGCTCTCGATCACGAACCACCTGCGCTTCACGCTCGGCGCTTACGTCGAAACGGCCAGCGAGAACGACTGGTACGTGGCCACCTCTCTCGCGGTGAGAGACCGCGCCATGGAGCGCGCCACGCAGTCGCGCCGACAGCATCGTGCGCAGGGCGTGCGCCGGGTGCATTACCTCTCCCTTGAATACCTCATGGGCCGGCTGCTGGAGAACAACCTGCGCAACTCCGGCATCTACGACGCCACCAAACAGGCGCTGGCGGAAATGGGCAAGGATCTGGACGCGCTGGTGCAGAAGGAGCCTGACATGGGGCTTGGCAACGGCGGTCTGGGACGTCTCGCCGCCTGTTTCATGGACTCGCTCAGCACCATGGACCTTCCGGCCATCGGTTACGGGATCCACTATGAGTTTGGCCTGTTCCGCCAGGAGTTTGTGAATGGCAAACAGGTCGAGCATCCCGACGCCTGGATGCGCGACGGCAGCCCGTGGAAGATTGCGCGGCCTTCGTACCGCCAGACCGTGCATCTCTATGGGAAGGTCATTCAAAAGTTTGACGAGTTTGGCCAGCCTCATCATGAATGGATCGAAACCAAATGCCTCCTGGGGCTTCCCTGGGACATTCCCATCATCGGCTATGACAGCAACACCGTGAACGTGCTGCGTCTCTGGCAGGCGCAGGCCGACGAGGATTTCAACTTCAAGGTCTTCAACGAAGGCAGCTACATCGAAGCCCTTCGCGAAAAGGCGATCGCCGAAACCGTCTCCAAGGTGCTTTACCCCAATGACGCCACGGAGAGCGGCAAGGAGCTGCGTCTGGTGCAGCAGTACTTCTTCGTCGCCTGCTCGCTGGCCGACATCGTGCGGCGTTTCAAGGGCGGCTATGATCTGCCCTGGAGCGAGTTTCCCTCCAAGGCCGCCATTCAGCTCAACGACACGCATCCGGCCGTCGCCATTCCGGAACTCATGCGCATCCTCGTCGATGAGGAAAAACTCGAGTGGAGCCAGGCCTGGGACATCTGCCAGAAGACGTTCTCCTACACCAATCACACGCTGCTTCCAGAGGCGCTCG
>DAORHS010000736.1:0-2820 GCA_035438165.1 Prosthecobacter sp. | reverse complement strand
GGACGCTGGAGAGGGGGGGTGACGGTGGAGGAAGCCGGTGCCGCCATCGAACGCGGCGGTAAGTTCACCGAATCGCTGGCCTTCTATGAAGCGGTGGCACGAGATCTCGGCTTCACCGAGAGCGAAAAGGTGTTCTCCCGCCACAGGTGGATCGTGTCTAAACACAGGCAGCTTGACCACGAAAGGTCACTGGGGGATCAGGGGCGGAAAACCGTGGACCTACAGAGAGATCTCCAGGAGGGCATGTCGAGAATGGGAGTCAAACGTCTCTCCGACTTGCCGAAATACCCTGTCTTGGAGCCCATCAACACCCCGCCTGTTTCAGCATCCGGCACACCGGCGATGGCACTGGCGTTCACAGCTCCCGTAGAACCTGAATCTGGGACGACGAGTTCTTCTGCACTGCAAAACAAAGATGCTGCCATCTCGCTGCAAAGAAAGAAACTGCCCGACCGCTTCCAAACCCGGATAGGAGACATTTCAATCACCGTGTCGCGGTCTGTGGGCCGTTGCAATATTTCGCACGAGACGACCATGCAGACTGCGTTTGTTAATCTACGCGAAAAGAGTGCAGGCGGCGAAAAATCCCCAACCGACGCCTCGGCGGGCGAGTGGTTTTACGAAGACTGGAGCCTGCGCATCACACTCAATGGCGGCATTCTCACGCTGACCTTTGAATCGAGCGGGGTCTGCCTGTCTATCGAAGACCCCGTCGTGGATTCGACAGCCTCACCATGACGAATCTGTCAACCACAGACAAAGCCCATCTCTTCGGTAATCGTGAAGCGCAATGACGAGACCAACGCACGGTCACTGCCGCACCAACGAAAACCATTCTCCAAATATATGACGCCCTTGGCACCCTCACTCGCTGCCATCTGCCAGGCGACGTAGATGCGTGGCACCACTCTGTTAGCCGATTATCGCTCCATGAAGCTCACGTCCCCCGCCGAGAAACTGTTACGCATCCTCGTCCACTCCATTCGCGTACGCCACTTCGATACCGCGCATCCTGAGCACTTCCTCGGCTACGGCGAAGTGCTGGAACAGATGGAACTACCGCCCACTGCCCGCACGGGGCCAAGTGATGGGCTCACTCTGCAAATGAACGGCATGGAGGATCTTGCGCTCTGGCTGCGTGACCAGAATCCTCCAGCGCCTGCGATCACGGGTCTGATCGTGTCTCACCAAGACCGCGACCTCAATGGAAACCGACGTAATGCCCACGTTCCTGGAAGCCGCTATTTTACCGTGTTTCGTCGTAGCACCGAAGACTGGACTTGGTGGCTCAATGAAGTGCGCAATTCATTGGATTTCGACTGGAGCCGCGTGCTGCCACCTTCGGTTGAAGCACCTTTGAGAACGATGAACACGCTCGAACGCACCCTGATCGAAAAAGCCGGCTATGCCCACGGCTGGGAGAACGTTCGGGAGAGCAACCCGGAGCGGGTGGTGATGTATTCCGCCCGCCACAAGGCCGAGGCCCACATCACCCCAACAGACACGGTCAACGTCTGGCGGGTGAGCTTCCCCAAAGGCCCACCGACCGCCGAACTCGCCCGTAGCCTGCCACAGCAGCACACCGGCGGCGACACCTTCCAGGCCACCGACGAAGCCTCCCTGGGCCGTCTGCTGCGCCGTGCTGCCGAACTGGCGATGTCTCTGCCGAACCAAGCCGCCGAGCACTACGCCGCCGAGATCGCCAAACTCGACGCCAACCCACCGAGCACCACCGACGTCCTCGCCCTCGTCAAACAGCGCCGCGGCCAGGACCTCTTCCGCGCAGCCCTGATGGATTACTGGGGCGGACGATGCGCCGTCACCGGCATCACCATCCCGGAACTCCTCCGCGCAAGCCACGCCAAACCCTGGGCCAAGTGTGACACCGATCAGGAGCGCCTCAACGTCTTCAACGGTTTCCTCCTCTGCGCCCATCTCGATGCGCTCTTCGACTGCGGTCTCATGACCTTCGATGATCTGGGAGTCGCTGTCTTCTCCACACACCTGGATGTCCATACCCGCCGCACCTTGGGTATGGCCGCCTCTGTGCATCTCCGCTGGTTAACAACAGAGCACCAGCCGTTTCTGAGTTGGCATAGGAATCACATCTTTCAATCATGATGAAGAGACACCACAGCATACATCACATGTGATACTCTCGTAACGTCACGGGGTGGCTAAACGCATCTCGCCTTCTCCACCCGCAGCACCTCCAGCGTATAGCCAGCGAGGTTGTCGAACGGCTTCACCTCACCCG
This sequence comes from Prosthecobacter sp., assembly GCA_035438165.1. Taxonomy (GTDB): domain Bacteria; phylum Verrucomicrobiota; class Verrucomicrobiia; order Verrucomicrobiales; family Verrucomicrobiaceae; genus Prosthecobacter. Next base: position 563 of record DAORHS010000736.1, on the reverse strand, counting down.
TGACCTGCACGACAGGGTAGCGCACAGTGTTCAATCCATAAAGGCGGTAGGCGGCGGCGAAGATCTCGCATTCCACGATGCCGGTGCGGTCGCAGATGGAGATGAACTTCATGGGCTGGCCGTCGTGCTGCAAGTGCGACCGGCTGACGATGATGAGGCCGCCGACGGTGACACGTTGATTCGGGTAACGATGGAGTTCGGCAATCGCGCAATAGGTGGACCAGGCGACCTGCGGATGACAGTCGAGCGGATGCCCGCTGACGGTGTAACCAAAGAGTTCCATTTCATCGTGGAGCTTTTGCTGTGTGGTGGGTTCCTCGCGGTAGGTGGCGCGGATGTCATCCTCATGGGCATTACGAAACAGCCAGTCGGCCCCGGCATTCACATCTCGCGAACAGTGCATGCAGCGCCAGAACTGCTCGGTGCGGGAGCTGCCGAGGCTGTCGAATGCGCCGGCGCGGATGAGGTTCAGCGCCTCGGGGCCTTCGGGGCGGACACGCTCGCAGAAATCACGGATGCTGGCAAAGGGCGTGCGAGCAATTTCGGTGCGCCAACGTGCCAGT
>DAORHS010000735.1:0-2828 GCA_035438165.1 Prosthecobacter sp. | reverse complement strand
GTCCTTCCCTCCACCGTAACGAATCTCAGCCGCCGTCTTGCGGAGTTTGCGAGTCTCAGCCGCCGTCGCGACAGGAAACGCACGATCCAGCACCAGCTCCGCCGCGCGGTAATAACGATCCACATGCGACGGCGAGAGCGAAAGCTCCGACCCGATGCGCTCAAAGCCGTGCCACAGCGTGTCCTCGTTCAGCTCCCCCGGCTTGGCCGGATCATAGCGCACACCGAGCAGGTCATAGACCGTGTTTTGATACTCCTTCCGGCTCAGCCGATAATGCGCCACCGCCGGCCGCGCCGCCATCCGCGCCGCCTTGCCCTCCTTGATCCGCGCATCGAGACTCGACACAAACGCCGCGATCTCCTCCTGCGTCGGCTTCTTCTCCTTCTTCGGCGGCATCTCCCCCGAGTTCACCTGCTCAATCACCTCCGCCCAATGATGCGTGTCCGCACCCAGTTTGAAATCCCGCGAGAGCTGATCGATCCGCAGATCACCCTTCTCCTTCTCCGGCCCGTGGCAGCGGATGCAATGCGTCTTCAGGAAAGCGTCAAACGGCTCCGCAGCACGAACGGCACCGACCAAGGCGCAGCTGACGTAGAAGATCAAAGTGGCGGTGAAGGATGATCGAAAGCGAAAACAGAAAGTCATGATTGCAGGAAAGGGATACGCCCTTGCGCCGCCTTCCTTAGCGCTCCGCTCCCCCGAATACTCGGGGGCTGTCATGGAGGCGCGGGACAAGCTCACACCAGCCCCTCCTTCAGCGCCTTGGCCACGGCGCCGGTGCGCGTGTTCACCTCCAGCTTCTCGTAGATGCGGCGGAGGTAGGTATCGACGGTGTGGACGCTGAGCGTCAGCCTGTCGGCGATCTCCTTTTTGATGAGCCCGGTGGTCATGAGCTGCAGGATCTCCTTTTCGCGGTCGCTGAGGCCGTAGTCGCTCTGTTTCGGCGCAAACTTGGAGAACATCTCGAGCACACGGCGGGCAATGCGCGGATTCATGGGCGAGCCGCCAGCGAGTGCTTCGTGCACGGACTGGGTGATCTCGGCGGCGCTGCTCGTCTTTAAAAGATAGCCCGCGGCACCGGCGCAAACGGCCTGGAAGACTTTGTCGTCGTCCTCGAAGACGGTGAGAATGACGACGAGCGTCTTCGGACTGCGTTCCTTGATCAGCCTGATGCCGTCCAGGCCGCTCATGCCGGGCAGTCCGACATCAAGCAGGACCAAATCGGGCAAATCACCGCCCGTGAGTGCGGCGAGCGCTTTCTCGCAGGAATCGAAATCGCGCGAGCACTGGATGTCCGTTTCCGCATTCAGCACCCGGATCAGCGTGCGCCTGAAGGCGGCGTGGTCTTCGACAATCCAGATCATGTTCATGACAAAGCGGCCTCCAAAGTGATGTGCGTGCCATTTCCCGGCGCGCTGGTGATGTGCAGTGTGCCGCCGAGCACTTCGGCGCGATGACGGAGGTTGGCGAGGCCGTTTCCGGCGGTTATCGCATCGGCATCGAAACCGCAGCCGTTGTCGTCGATGCGAAGGTGAAAAAGCTTCGCCTGCCAGGTGACTTCGACTGTGACCTGCGTGGCTTTCGCATGGCGGGCGATGTTGTAAGCGGCCTCGCGGAAGAAGAGAAAGACCTGACGATGAAACTCCAGCGAGGCGGTCATCGATGCGTCGCTCGAAGGCGTTGGCAGATGCCATTCGATGCCCTTGAGCAGTGATGTGGCGCTTTGACGCATGGCTTCGACGAGGCTGGCGAGCTTCGGCGCATCGCCCTCGCGCACGAGCCAGATAATGCCGCGCATCGATTCGGCGGCCTCCCCGGCGAGGCGGTGAATCTCTTCCATCGACTCGGTGTCCGGACCTTCACGCAAAGCGAGTTCCGACATCAGGCGAATGCTGCCGAGATGGCTGCCGATCTCGTCATGCAGATCACGCGAGATGCGATGCCGCAGCGACTCGATCTCCTGACGACGTGAGCGCCTGGAACGCTGCAACAGCACGAAACCGCCCGCCATGGCGATGAGTGTGGAGATGGCCGCAAGATATACGGCGCGTGATTGCGCGGTGAGCATCGCCGCAGAACGCGCCGCATCGAGCGCGGCGATTTGCCGGCTGAGTTCGCGACGCTGTGACAGCGCTGCGAGCCACGCGACCTCATCCAACAGCAGGCCGGAACTGCTGCGGCCATCGACAAGCCCCTCAGGCGACCATGAGGACGTGATCGTGTCGTCTGAAGCGGCGACACTGGCACCCAAAGCGATGTCTTTGCCTCCGTCGGAGGCCTGAAGCTCCGCGAGCGCGAAGACGAAGTCGCCGCTGCGCTCCCACAGTCGCGTGGCGGTGACGCGGATGATCTGCGCTTGCAGATTCGGTGTCGGGATCGCCACGGGCGTGGCTCCGGGATTTGGAAAATCGACGCCGCTGCTGTCGAAGAGGGTCCGGTCATCGGCTTCGATCTTGAAACGCAGCGGAAAGCCGAATCCGAAGCGGTCCGGATAATCGCGAGGATGCGCCGGAATGAGACGAACCTCCTGAATGTGGCGCATGGAGCCGAGATCGACCTGCACCCACTTCGTGGCATCGGCGGTGATCGAGATGGCGCTGTGCCAGCCGTTCCCGTTCACATCGTCCGGTTGCACGGGAAGGCCGAGCGCGTGGCAACCATCGACGAGATGCTTCGGCGACCATGTGGGCAGCGTTTCGACCGAATTCGGCGCAAAGACCGCGGCATGCAACGCCACATTGCGCCCGCCGCTGAAGACGAGCAGTTCGCCGAGGCAAAAGATGTGGCGCCCGGCCAGGCGCGGCTGGGGCGCGAGGCGCGTGGCCGTG
>DAORHS010000734.1:0-2834 GCA_035438165.1 Prosthecobacter sp. | reverse complement strand
GCGGCCGGTCGTGGCCGGACGACCAAACGCGCCGCCAGTGCGACGGGCAGCAGCACAAACAGAACATGATGGAGGCTGATGAGCACGACAATGGAGATGGCGATGGCTAGACGCCCGTCAATCGCGGAATCTTGGGGGCGTCGTCGAGAGGAACCATGAACCGTGCAAATCGGGAGTTGCCTGCAACACCCCCCTTGGTCCGCTTCGTTTTAAGTTCAAATGCACGACCACGATCCCAGCCTCCCGGAGCACCTCGTCCGCCGCGATTTCATCAAGAAACTCGCCGCAGCCAGCACCGCCGCGTGGATGACCGGCGCGCCGAAGGCGATCTGGGCCAAGTCGGGGGACAAAGTCACGCATCCGCCCGCGAAAGCCGACGCCTGCATCCTGCTGTGGATGGCGGGCGGCATGGCGGCGCCGGACACGTTTGATCCGAAGGGCTATCTGCCGTTCGAGAAGGGCCTCGAAGTGAAGCGGATGCTCAGCACCTTCCCGGCGATCAACACGAGCGTGGATGGCATCAAAATCTGCCAGGGTCTCGAAAATATCGCGAAAGTAATGGATCGCGGCACGCTGATCCGCAGCGCGGTGCAGCCGGACCTCGGCAGCATCTTGCACTCGCGGCATCAGTATCACTGGCACACCGGCTATGTGCCGCCGCAGACCGTCGCCTGCCCGCACATCGGCTCGTGGATGGCGAAGGTGCTAGGCCCGCGCAACAAGGTGATGCCTGCGTTCATCAACATCGGCCAGCGTCTCGAAGGCGTGGGCGAAAGCGAGGAGCTGAAGGCCTTCACCACCGCCGGATTCTTCGGCAGCGAGTTCGGACCGATGAACCTCCCCTTCCCTGAGGAAGCCGCGCAGTCCGTGAAGCCGCCGAAGGGCATGGACGCGAATCGTTTCGCCAATCGCGACCGCTTGTTTCGCAAACTCGTCGATCAAAGCCCGCAGCGCGAGTTCATGAGCGATTACCAGCAGGAATCCATGCTGCGCAGCATGGACAACGCCTACCGCCTGCTCAGCGCGAAGGAGCGCGAGGCCTTCGACATCACCCTGGAGCCGAAGGAGAGCTACGCGAAGTATGACACGGGCCGTTTTGGCCGCGGCTGCCTGCTGGCACGGCGTTTGGTCGAGGCGGGCACACGGTTTGTCGAGGTCACCACCGAGTATGTGCCGTTTTTCCAATGGGACACGCACAAGGACGGCAACACCACCGTGGCCGCCATGCACAAGGAAATCGACGCACCCATCGCGCAGCTCGTGCTTGATCTGGAGGCAAAGGGCCTGCTCGACCGCACGCTTATCGTCATCGCCAGCGAGTTCAGCCGCGATGCCCTGATGGAAGGCAAGCCCGGCTCCACCGCGAACGACCAGACGACCTTCAAGGTCGATACCCTGAGCGAAATGAAGCACTACGGCCTGCACCGCCACTTCACCGGCGGCACCAGCGTGGTCACGTTCGGCGGCGGCGTGAAGAAAGGCTTCCTCTACGGCGAAACCGCCGACGAACGTCCGCTCATCGCCACCAAGAACCCCGTCAGCGTCATGGACCTGCACGCCACCATCATGACCGCCATGGGCATCAGCCCGAAGACCGAGTTCGAGATCGAAGGTCGGCCGTTTTACGTCACCGAGGACGGGAAAGGCAGGGCGGTGACAGAAATCTTCGCGTAAACGATTGTCAGCGGTGGTTTGCCCCGTTTAGGCTGCCCACATGAACGCGCACCGCCTTCTCCGCATCGGGGTCACGACTTTTGTCCTGGCCGTTTCCTCCTCTCTTCTTGCTGCCGACGGCGACGCCGAATGGCAGAAGGTCAACGACAGCATTGAGAGCATCAAAAATCCGAAGGAGAAACCGCAGTCACGCGAGCAGGCCATCGAGTTGCTCAAAACCGGCCTCGTCAGTTTCGACGCGGCTTACGCGGCGGCCATGAAAGCGGCCCCGGCCAATGCCGCACGTTACGACGCGGCCTTGTTTGAGGCGATGGTGGGCCGTGCGCGTGAGATGGCCGGTGTTCCAGCGCCTGCCAAGGCCGCGATCAGTCTCGACGACATCCTCAAGGCCGAGGACGCCAAGCCCGAGACGAAATCACAGGCCAGCCTGATCAATGTCATGGAAGCCGCTGAAGCTGCGGAAGGCCCCGAGGGCGACACCGCCGCCTGGATCGTCAAAGCGGAGAAGCATTTGAAGGATTTCCCGGCTGAGAAAATGAACCGCATGGTCGAGGGCAAGGTGAAGAGCATCAAGGCCGCCGCCGAGATCAAGACCAAGCCCCTGGAGATGAAATTCACCGCCGTGGACGGTCGTGAGGTCGATGTGTCGAAACTTCAGGGCAAGGTCGTGCTCATCGACTTCTGGGCCACCTGGTGCGGCCCATGCGTGGCGGAGCTGCCGAACGTGATCAAAGCCTACAAGGAGCTGCATCCGAAGGGATTCGAGATCGTCGGCATCTCGCTCGATTCGGACAAAGCGGAGTTGCAGGCCTTCGTGAAGGACAAGGGCATGGAATGGCCGCAGTATTTCGACGGTAAAGGCTGGCAGAACGAGATCTCCACCAAGTATGGCATCAACTCGATCCCGGCCATGTGGCTGCTCAATAAGAAGGGCATGGTCGTCAGCACCAATGCTCGTGGCGGTCTGGAGGAACAGGTGGCGAAACTGCTCGCGGAGTAAGCTCATGATCCAACGTCTTGCATTTCTGGCGGTGCTTTTGGCCGCATCCCTCCTGCATGCCCAGGAGGCTGCCTCCAAGGTCCAAAAGAACGTCATGGTGGCTATGCGCGATGGCGTGAAGCTGGCCACGGACATCTACCTGCCCGCAGGAAACAAGGAC
>DAORHS010000733.1:0-2851 GCA_035438165.1 Prosthecobacter sp. | reverse complement strand
GAGGAAGACGCGCTTCTTGGGGCCTTGAACGCGGTCGAACCAGCCGAGGAGTTCGTCGTGGTCGGCGTGGCCGGAGAAGGAGTCGAGGATTTCGATGTCGGCGTTCACCTTGAATTCATCACCGAGGATGCTCACCCTCGTGTGCCCCTCGCGCAGCTTCCAGCCCAGCGTGTTCTGGGCGCAGTAGCCGACAAAGAGGATGATGTTGTGGTCGTTCTCGACGTTGTTGCGCAGGTGATGCAGGATGCGGCCGGATTCGGCCATGCCGGAGGCGGAGATGATGATGGCGGCGCCCTTGATCTTGTTGAGGCTCTTGGATTCATCCACGCTGCGCACGAGCTGCAGGCCTTCGAAGCCAAACGGGTCGTCACGCATGAAGATCGCCTCGCGCACGGAGGGTTTGAGGTCGTCGATGTGCAGGCGGAAGATCTCCGTGGCCTTCACGGCCAGCGGGCTGTCCACAAAGGTCGGGATGGGTGGAAAACTCTGCTCATGACGCAGATGATCGAGAGTGAAGAGGAGCTGCTGCGTGCGCTCGACGGCAAAGGCGGGGATGATGAGCTTCCCGCGCTGCTGAAGAATGCGGCGGATGATCTGGCAGAGGTGCTCCTTGGCATTGGTGGACAGTTCATGATGCCGCCCGCCATAGGTGCTCTCCATGATGACGTAATCGACGTTTTCAGTGGGCTCGGCGTCCTGCAGGAGGTCGTTGTCAGGCCGGCCGATGTCGCCGGAGAACAGCAGGCGTGATTTCTTGCCCGTCTGCTTGTCGTCGATGTCGAGCACGACCTGCGCGGAGCCGAGCACGTGCCCGGCGTCGATGAACGTCATCTTCACGCCCTCGGCGATGATCATGGGGCGGTGGTAGCCGACGGAGACGAACTGCCGCATGCACTTCTCCGCGTCCACCATCGTGTAGCTGGGTTCGAGAAGCGGCAGCTTGTCCTGCTTGCGATGGCGGTTGAGCCAGGAAATGTCGTTCTCGTGAATGTGCGCGGCGTCCGGCAGCATGATGCTGCACAGGTCGCGCGTGGCAGGTGTGGCGAAGATGTTGCCGGCGAAGCCGCGCTTGCAGAGCTGGGGGAGGTTGCCGCTGTGGTCGATGTGCGCGTGGGAAAGAACCACCACATCGATTTTGGCGGGATCAAAGGGGAAGTCATGGTTGCGTTCCAGCGCCTCCTTGCGCCGCCCCTGATACAGGCCGCAGTCGAGCAGGATGCGCTGACCGTTGACCTCGATGAGATGTTTGGAGCCCGTGGTGGTGCCGGCCGCGCCGCAGAAGGAAAGTTTCATGGTTGGTTGGAAAGTTGTGCTGTTTGCAAAGGTTCAGTGCGTCAGAAAAATCACTTATTTTGAGACAAGGGCAGTCCCCGACTCGGTTCTCTCCAACACGCCCTTGATAAAGAACAGCGAAATCCAGGTCGTAGATGTGTCCGTGTGAGTTTCAGTAGTCAAGCAATCCGCTTCTGGCCCAAACTTGGCTGGGCTAAGGTCAATCCAGGTCACCGCACGCGATTTACCCACCCGCGTGCCCACCTGATAGCCGGTCAACTGCCCACCCATGACAATGTACTTACGGTAACTGTCGGAATCGCGATCATATTCGACCACCATGGCAAACTTTGTCTCGGGACCCGCTGGTTGTGCCTCAGAGACGATGAACTGGCCGTCCACCCACTTTTCCTTGGCTGTCGCCTTGCCCGTCGAAGTGGTGCCGTCCAGCATCTTGTTTTCCACAGTGAGCTGATACTCGCGAGCCTTTGGATAGATGCGCATGGGTTCGATCAAGGGGACCACGCTGTGCGGGCTGGCGATGATGTCGAGCAACTTGGGTTCTTCCATAGGCTCTGAACTGAAGGTGAGCGAGGCCGACATCATTACCAGGGCGAATGCAACCCTGCGGTGAGAAAAAGCGGAAGACTTCATGGTGGTGGTGCAAACAATGTGACTCACTTCGTCCGATACGCCTCCACCTCCATCGTGAAGGCAAAGGTGTTCGGGAAGTTGCCGGCCTGCTGGGCGTGGTGATCGAGGTAGGTGAGGCGGATGTATTGGGCCTTGGTGTCGGGGAAGGAAAGGGAGGTGCGGGTGGCTTTGGCGAGGGGGGAGAGCCGTTTCATGGTGGTGAGAAGTCGTCCAGTTGCGCCGCAACGGGAGTATGGGGCAGACCGGTTGCGGCGCAACCGGGCAACTTTACTGCTTGGCATTCAGCGTCCTGTCCTTCATCGTCGGGCCTTCCAATCACCATGCGCACGCTTCTCCTCCTTGCTTTCCTCGCCCACACCGCCACGGCGGCCGAATGGACCATCTCGACCTTTGCCGGCACCGGTGTGAAAGGCGGCGGTGGTGATGGCGGCCCCGCCACGGCGGCTCAAATCGACAATCCCTTCGGCGTCGTGCGCGGCTCGGATGGTGCGATCTGGTTTTGCGAATACACCGGCCAGCGCATCCGCCGCGTGGCTGCGGATGGCACGATCAGCACCATTGCGGGCACCGGCACAAAGGGTTACAGCGGTGACGGCGGCCCCGCTTTGCAGGCGACCTTCAATCTGCCGCACGAGCTGCGCTTCGATGCCAAAGGTGATCTCTACATCGTCGATATGACCAATCACGCGGTGCGGAAGATCGATCTGAAGACGAAGATCATCACCACCATCGCGGGCAATGGGAAACCCGGCTACAGCGGTGACGGCGGTCCGGCGAAGGACGCGCAATTCAAACAGCCGCACAGCATTCAGTTTGGACCTGAGGGCGATCTTTACGTCTGCGACATCGGCAACCACGTCATCCGCAAGATCGACATGAAAGCGGGAACGATCAGCACCTTCGCAGGTGTGGGCAAAGCCGGTCC
>DAORHS010000732.1:0-2852 GCA_035438165.1 Prosthecobacter sp. | reverse complement strand
GATCGAGTTTCTGCCGATGAAGACGATGACGGTGCCGGAGTCGCTGAATGTGACGACCACGCCGCTGCTGCGGGTGAACACGGCGCATCCGGCGGGCGCGTCGTTTTACGATCTCGCGCACAATCGCTTCCCGCGTGTGGATGAGCAGTTCGGTGGGCACACATGGGAGCGGGCGGTGCCGGCGGAGTTGTTTGCGGAGCACCCGGAATACTTCGCGCTGATCAGCGGCTCGCGTTTGAAGCCGGAGGGCAACGGGCAGTATTGCCTGTCGAACGCCGACGTGCAGGAGCGCATCTACCGCGATCTCGCGGGCTTTTTCGACAAAGGCTACGACAGCGTCGATCTCGGCCAACCGGACGGCTTTCGCGAGTGCCAGTGCGAGAAGTGCGACGCGCTCCACGGCACCGGCAAAGACTGGTCGGAGAAGATCTGGATCTTCCACCGCGATGTCGCGCGGCGCTTGGAGAAGTCGCATCCGGGCAAGCAGGTGACGATGATGAGCTACATCCTCACCGCCGCGCCGCCGAAGAGCTTCAAAGCCTTCCCCGCGAACACCTGCATCATGCTTACCGGCACGAACGAGGAGGACATCGCCCCGTGGCGTGGCATCGACGTGCCGCGTGGCTTCACCGGCTACGTTTACAACTGGTGCCCGAACCTCGGCACGCGCTACACACCGATGCGCACGCCCGGCTACATCGAGCAGCAGGTGCAGCGGCTCGCCGTGAACCGCATTCAGTCGCTCTACCGCGACGGCCCCGGCCAGCTCTTCGGCCTCGAAGGCCCCGTCTATTACACCATGGGCCGCATGTTTGACGATCCGCCGAACAACCACGCGAAAGACCTCGTGCCGGAGTTCTGCGAGGCCGCGTTTCAAAACAAGAGCATCGCCTTCTACATGCGTGCCTTTTACGACGAACTCTATAATGCTATCGCGCTCTACTCCGACCACCTCGGCACGCGCACCGACGTGTGGACCTTCAAAGCGCTGCCCACCGATGCTCGCGGACGCAAAACGGTGACCGATCCCTTTCAGCTCATCGCCTTCCTCTACACGCCGCGCATGCTCGCCGCGATGGAGGCCCACCTCGCGCAGTCCGAGAAGCTCGCCACCACTCCGAAGGTGAAAACACGCCTCGTGCTCGTGCGCACCGAGTTCGACTATCTGAAGCACTTCGCGAAGGTCGTGCATCTGCATCAGGCCTATCAAATGCTGCCCGACACCGGCTCGCTGCATCGCCTGCTCGATGCCATCGACGCGCGAAACGCCTTCATCGCCTCGCTTTACGTGAAAGGGCATCAAAAAGAGTGGAACCACATTTTGTTCCCCTTTCCCGGTCACGACGCTAAGCACCTCCAACTCGCCCACGACGGCTACCAAGAGCCCTATGCCAGCACCTGCTTCAATTGGGACACCAAGGCCATGCGCAACGCCCCGCCCATGGGCCTCAAGAAACTCACCATCGCCAAAACGACCACGAAACTCACGCTCGACAGCCCCGAGTGGCAAAACGCCACCGCGCACACCCTCACGCTCCTCCCACCGCTGCACACACTGCCGCGCAACACGACGATCCGACTCCTCTACGACGACAAAGCCCTCCACCTCCGCGCCGAGGCCGAACTCGGCGACACCACCACCTTCACTGCCTTCAACCGCGACCGCGTCCTCACCAACCAAGAAGCCATCGACCTCTATCTCACCCCGAATCCCGCCCAACCACTCTTCTACCGCCTCACCCAAGGTGCGAACGCAGCCAGCCGATACGACGCCCTCAACGGCCGCATCACCGACGTGATGGACCCCCGCCACAGCAAAGACGACCCCACCTGGAACGGCGACTGGACCAGCGAAACCCGCGTCGATGCCCAAACTAAACGCTGGCACGCGCATCTCATCATTCCCTTCACCACCCTCGGCGTCGAGCCCCCCACCAAAGGCATCACCTGGAAAGCCAACTTCGGCCGCAATCACGCCATGCCACGCGAAGTCATCGACCGCGCGATTTGGTCCTCATCGCTCACCAGCACGAGGATGGATGACACGGCAGTGATGGGAGAGATCGTGTTTGAGTAACCGGGGCATTCCTGCCCCGTCTGGGAAGGGCCAGGAATGACCCCGATACGGCACGGGCATCAACGAAGATTCGAGGTGCCGCCAGCCTGGGAAGCGGCAACATCCAAAGCGTCCCATTGATCCATGAAAACACTGCTCTCCGTTCTCACCCTTGGTCTCGTCCTATCATTACCCGCTGCCGAACCGGTTCCCGACAAGCTGGTGGTGCTCACGTTTGACGACTCGGTGGCCAGTCAGGCGAACTATGTGGCCCCGCTGCTCAAGAAGCATGGCTTTGGGGCCACGTTCTTCATCACGGAGGGCTTTGAGTTCCTAGTGGATAAAAAGAACTACATGACCTGGGAGCAGATCAAGGCGCTGCATGATGACGGATTCGAGATCGGCAATCACACGCGGAAGCATGCGGGCGTGAACAAGCAGAAGCCGGAGCAACTGGCGGCGGATGTGGAGTTCATCGAGCAGCAGTGTGTGAAGTATGGCATCCCGAAGCCGGCGAGCTTTTGCTACCCTGGCTACGTGACGAGCGAGGCGGCGGTGAAGCTGCTGAGGGAGCGGGGTTACCTGTTTGCGAGAGCGGGAGGCGCGAAGGCCTTCGATCCGGCCACCGATGAGCCTTTGCTCATGCCGCAGGCCTTTGACGGCAAGCCGGACAGCACGCTGGAGCAGTTCAAGGCCGCCGTGGCGCAGGCAAAGGGCGGCAAGATCGCCGTGATGACCTTTCATGGCGTGCCGGACATCAAGCACCCGTGGGTGAACACCGCTCCGGCGAAGTTCG
>DAORHS010000731.1:0-2861 GCA_035438165.1 Prosthecobacter sp. | reverse complement strand
AATCAAGGCGGTCACCAGTCTCGATTACATTCATCTCTTCGGTGTCGGCATGGTCCTGTATGACGCGCATCGCGGGCGCTCGTGGAGTTCCGGTCATTCGCTGGTGCTTCTGGCCTGCGCGGCCATGGCGTGGTGGAAGGCCGTCATCCCGATGCACTTTGCACTCACGCTCGGTTTTGGCCTGTTGCTGCATCTGGCCACCACGGGGCGGCTTTCGTGGCTCAATGCGAAGCCGCTCGTGTTTCTGGGTGCGATTTCCTATCCGCTCTACCTCATTCATCAAAACATCGGGCTGGTCGTTCTCGATGCCCTGGGCGGCTTCACGGATTCGGCCTGGCTGCGTCTCCTCATCACGATCGCGATGTCCATTCTGCTCGCCTGGTTGATCTCTGTTTTAATCGAGCGTCCTTCGATGCGCTGGATTCGCGACAAGATGCGCCGCTTTACCTGAGGCAGATCACCTCTGGTTCGCCTGCAGCCACGCCTGGAACATCAAAATGTCCCAGAGATAGAAATGCCAGTTTCGCGTGCCGCTGAGATGCTCCTGCCACTTCTGCCGGATCGGTGCGGCATGGAAAAAGCCTTCGCGCTTCAGGCGTGATTCGCTGAGCAGATCCTCCGCCCACTCGCGCAGCGGCCCGCGCAACCAGATCTCCAGCGGAATGCCGAAGCCCTGCTTCGGCCGGTCGATCAGGGCCTTTGGCACGTGACGATAGAGCGTTTCGCGCATCAGCCATTTGTCCTTGCCGTTGCGCACCTTCATCGAATACGGGATGCGCCACGCGAACTCGATCAGTTCCGTGTCCAGCAGCGGGATGCGCCCTTCGAGACTCACGCCCATGGCGGCGCGATCCACTTTCACGAGGATGTCGCCGGGCAGATAGGTCTCCATGTCGAGATACATCATGCGGTGGGTGAAATCGCTCACGCGAGGCCATGCTTTTGGGTTGGTGATCGCCGTCACAGGATCCTGGCCACCGATGACGATGTCCGTGGGCTTCTTCCAGTAGGACATGAGGTTGAGATACAACGTCTCCACTCCCGGTGCGGCCACGACCTCGGCCAGCTTGTGCAGCTTGTCGCCCAGCGGGATGTGGCGCAGGCGTTTGGGCAGCACTTTGGCTCCCAAACTGTTGAGTGCGCTTGGGGGAAGCATGGTGAGTGCCGCTGCGGCCATCTTTTTCACCGGCGGCGGCATCCAGGCGAATTTGTTCCAAAGACTGCGGCCCATGGCATAGCGTTCGTAGCCGCCGAAGAGCTCGTCTCCCGCATCGCCGCTCAAGGCCACGGTCACGTGCTGCCGCGCCATCTTGCAGACGAGGTGCGTCGGGATTTGCGAGTAGTCGGCGAAGGGTTCGTCGTAGAGTGCCGGAAGCTGAGGGATCACGTTCAACGCGTCTTCGCCGGTGACGTACATTTCCGTGTGCTCCGTGCCGAGATGGGCGGCCACGCTCTTGGCGACCTCGGCCTCATTGTACTGCTTCTCGTGAAATCCGATCGTGAAGGTGCGCACAGGGCGTGCGCTCTGCGCCTGCATCATCGCCACGATGAGCGAGGAATCGATGCCGCCGCTCAGGAACGCGCCCAGCGGCACGTCGGAGACCATGCGCATGCCCACGGCCTTCTTGAGCAGAGCTTCAAAGGCGTCGATGGCTTCGGTTTCGGTGCCGGTGAAAGGATGATCGAGCCCGTGCTCGACGACATGCGGCAGGCTCCAGTAGAAACCCGGTTGTGGACGATCAGACGGCGACTTCACGATCAGCACCGCCGCCGGCGGAAGCTTTTTGAAGCCCTGATAGATGCACAGCGGGTCGGGGATGTAGTTGAAGCGCAGCAGCGAGGTGAGCGCTTCGCGATCCACCGTGGCGTTGAAGCCGGGAAAGCGCTGAATTGCCTTCAGCTCCGATGCGAACACCAGCGTTTCACCCACCCAGCCGTAGTAGAGCGGTTTTTCGCCCATGCGGTCACGCGCGAGATGCAAAACGCGCTCCTGCTTGTCCCAAACGGCGAAGGCAAACATGCCGTTGAAGCGTTTCGTCGCCTCGACGACACCCCATTGGCAAAACGCGGCCAGCATGATCTCGGTGTCCGAGTGTCCGCGCCAGGAATGGCCGAACGGTTCGAGTTCGGCGCGCAGATCCTGAAAATTGTAGATCTCGCCGTTGAACACGATGATGAACCGGCCGTCGGCGCTTTTCATTGGCTGATGACCGAGCGGTGAGAGATCGAGAATGGAGAGACGACGATGGCCGAGCGCGATGCCATTGGTCGAATCTACCCATGCGCCCGCGTCATCCGGACCGCGCAGGACGATGGCGTCCGTCATCGCGGTGACGATGGCATCCATCTCGTGCTCTGCACAAGATGAGGAGGGAGCGAAAAAGCCGGCGATACCGCACATGGATCAAGGATGGGGGACGGGGGTGGCAAGCGGGTGCGGGGCAGGGCGTTCACGAGGCTCGGAGGGCCTGCGGGGTGCGTCGAGCAGACTGTCGAATTGTTGGAGAACGCTTCGGAGGGAGAACTGCTGCTCGATGCGTTCCCGCGCCTCGAAGTCTTGAACGATGCCGGCGTCGAGGATTTCGAGGCAGGCCTTGGCGAGTGCTGCGGGATCACGCGGCGGAACAATGCGGCCCGTTTCGCCCATGACCCAGCGGGTGTCGCCGATGTCCGTGGCGACGACGGGAACCGCGCATGCCATCGCTTCACCGACGACGTTGGGAAAACCTTCGCCAAACGCCGACGATGACACGGCGATGTTCAGCGACGCGGTGAGTTCGGGAAGATCGTGGCGCTCGCCGAGCACTTCGATGAAGGATGGAACGTCGAGCTTTTCAGTTTCGGCGCCGACGATGATGAAT
>DAORHS010000730.1:0-2865 GCA_035438165.1 Prosthecobacter sp. | reverse complement strand
GATTACAACTCCGGCCAGAATCGCTGGCAGCTTGGTTTGAACGTGCAGTTGCCCTTGAATCGAAATCGCGGCCCCATTGCGGAAGCCGAAGCACGGCGCACGACGGCGGAGAAACGTTTCCTCGCGCAGCAGGCGGCCATCCAGGGGGAACTCGACATCACGCTGGCTGCTTATCAGGCATCGCGTGCCAAGGCCACCACCGCCGCGCAGCTCGCCCAGGAAGCGGATGCCGCATCCGACACGACGAAGAAAATGGTCGAGGCGGGCAATGTTTCCGCGCTGGAACTCACGCGCCGTCAGATCGAGGCCAGCGCTGCGAAAGTCGCCCTCATGGCCGCCAACCTCGAAGCCCAAACCGCCGCCGGTGCGCTGGAAGACGCCATGCAATCCCCTCTCCGTTGATTTATGAAACGACTCCTCCTTTTCCCGCTCCTCGCCCTCCGTCTCCAGGCTGCTGATGCTGGTGGTTCCGCGCCTGCCACGATCACAAAAGAGGGCGATCTCGTCATCCTCACGCTCAAGCCGGAGGCTGAGCAGGCTTTGCGGCTCAAAACCATCGCGGTCGAAAAACGCAGCGTGCCTGCCGTGCGCCTTTTTTCCGGCGAGGTCGTTACACCGCTCGCGGCGGAGGGAAAACCTGTCGCGCCCGTGCTTGGCGGCACTTTGGATGAAGTGCTTCGCCTCGCCGACCTGCAAGCCGCCGCTGATGGTCGTATTTTGCAGGCGCAGGTGCAGATCGACGCCGCCAAGATCGCCGTGGAGCGTGCGCAAAAGATGCTCAGTGCCGAAGCGGGCAGTGTGCGCGGAGTCGATGAGGCGAAGGCCACACTCCAGCTCGCCGAAGCCGCGATGACCACCGCCAAAGCCCAGCGTGATCTGCTGGGCTCGCCCGTCGGGCAGGGCGGAGCCAAACGTGCCTGGGTGCGGGTCGCCATTTACAGTGGAGAGGCCTCGCTGCTGGATGACAAAGCCGCCTCCAGCATCCGCTCTCTCGTGTCCACGTCTAAAGCGCAGAGCGCCAAGCCTGTCACCGGACCTCCCACGGCGAACGCGCTGACCAACACGATTGATTGGTATTACGAACTGCCCGCCGACACGCCCTTGCGGGCTGGTGAACGTGCCGCCGTCGAGATTTCCACCACCGACAGCAAACAGGACGCGCTTGTCATTCCCTTCAACGCCGTGCTGCATGACATCCACGGCGGCCAGTGGGTGTATGCCAAAACCGGCGAGCACAGCTACACGCGCAAACGCATCCAGGTCGCGCGGCTCTCCAGTGCGGATGCCGTGCTCTCCAGTGGCCCACCCGCAGGCACGCAGATCGTCACCGATGGTTCCGCCGAGCTGTTCGGCACGGAGTTCATGACTGGCAAATAACCGCACCTTCACACTCCCATGCTGAACTCCATTGTCTCCTGGGCGCTGAATATGCGCGTGCTCGTCGTGGCAGCCGCGCTGGCGCTGCTGTTTGTCGGCATCAATGCCACGAAAAACGCGCCGCTGGATGTCTTCCCCGAGTTCGCGCCGCCGCTCGTCGAGGTGCAGACGGAAGCTCCCGGCCTTTCCACTGAGGAGGTGGACTCCCTCGTCACTGTGCCGTTGGAAAACTCGCTCAACGGACTGCCTTTCCTCAAAACCATCCGCTCGAAGTCCGTGCTCGGCCTTTCGTCCGTCGTGATGATCTTCAACACGGGCACCGACATCCTCAAAGCCCGTCAGCTAGTTCAAGAGCGCCTAAATCTCGCGCAAAACCGCCTCCCCGCCGTGGTGAAGCCGCCTGTGCTCATGGCTCCCTATTCATCGCTGAGCCGTGTTTTGAAAGTGGGCCTCAGCTCGAAGACGCTCGATCAAATGGCGCTTAGCGAGCTGGCCGTGTGGACCATGCGCCCGCGACTCATGTCTGTGCCCGGCGTGGCAAACGTGGCCATCTGGGGCCAGCGCGACCGGCAGTTTCAGGTGCTCGTTGATCCGCAAAAGCTCCGCGCTGCCGGTGTCACGCTGGATGCCATCACGAAGGCCGCAGGCGATGCCGCTGTCATCAGCGCGGGTGGCTTCATTGACACGCCGAATCTCCGCCTGCCCGTCAACCAACTCTTCCTCATCACCACCGCCGACGATCTCGCCCGCACCGTGGTCGAGTTCCGCAATGGTGCTCCCATCCGCCTTGGCGATGTGGCGGAGGTGAAGATCGGCAATCCACCGCTCATCGGCGATGCCGTCATCAATGATGGCGATGGCATCCTGCTCATCGTCGAAAAGCAGCCCTGGGGGAACACGCTCGATGTCACCACCGGCGTCGAGAAAGTGCTGGAGGACATGCAGCCCGCACTACCCGGCGTCACCATCGACAGCACCATTTTCCGCCCCGCCACCTTCATCCAGCTCTCGATTGATCACCTCACCGAGGCGCTGTGGCTTGGCTGCTTGCTCGTCGTTGTCGTGCTCGCGCTGTTCCTCGGCGACTGGCGCACCACCATCATCAGCATCACCGCCATCCCGTTCTCGCTCGCCATTGCGCTGCTGTTGCTGCGCTGGCGTGGCGAAACGATCAACACCATGATCCTCGCAGGCCTCATCATCGCCCTCGGTGAAGTCGTCGATGATGCCATCATCGACGTGGAAAACATCCTGCGCCGCATGAGGCAAAACGCGCTGCTCGCCAATCCGCTGCCGAAGCTCAAAGTCGTGCTCGATGCCTCACTGGAGGTCCGCAGCGCCGTCGTCTATGCCAGCGTCATCATCGTGCTCGTCTTTGTGCCCGTGTTTTTCCTGCCGGGACTCGCAGGCACCTTCTTCCAGCCGCTCGCACTTTCCTACATCCTCGCCATCACCGCCTCGCTCGCCGTGGCGCTCACGCTCACACCC
>DAORHS010000729.1:0-2869 GCA_035438165.1 Prosthecobacter sp. | reverse complement strand
TGGGCTCCTCGTCAGAACGAGGCCATCACGCATTCGGCCTAAGTCGCTGCTTGCGCTGCCATTTCCATTCCTCGATGGCGCAGAACAGGCACGGAACGATGAACATGGTGACGACACTGGCCGCCATGCCACCGAGGGAGGGCAGGGCGATGGGTTGCATGATGTCGGAGCCGCGACCGGTTGCCCAAAAGACGGGCATGAGGCCGAATACAGTGGTGGCGATGGTCATGAGATTGGCGCGAATGCGTTTCAAACCGGCCTGGACGACGGATTCACGAATGTCGGCGACGCTTTGCATCTCCTTGCTGTCGAAGATGTCCTCCAGGTAGGTGGAGAGCACCACGCTGTCGTCATCCACCACGCCGAGCAGCACGAGAAAGCCCACCCACACGGCGATGGATAGATTCGCGCCCCACAGAGGCAGCAGCAGGAAACCTGCGGCCAGCGAGACGGCGACATCGAGGAAAATGACCGGCGCGATCCATTTGCGCCGAAAGCCGAGGTAAAGCGACACGAACATGATGGCGATGCAGATGGGGACGAGAATCTGCATGCGCTTGGTGGCGCGGACCTGGTTCTCAAACTGGCCGCTCCATTCCCAGTAGTAGCCAGCAGGAAGCTTGAGGCGCCCGTCCTTCAAGGCAGCTTGCAAGAGCTTTTCGGCATCCTCGACAACGCTGACTTCATCGCGGTCGCGCGTGTTCATGGTGACGTAACCGACGAGCAGGCCGCGCTCGCCCTTGATCTCCTGCGGGCCGAGCACGCTCTTGATGGTGACGACCTGCGCGAGCGGGATCTGCGCGCCGCTGCTGGTGGGGACGAGGATTTTCTCCAACTCGGGGATGTCCTCGCGGAACTCGCGCAGATAGCGCACGCGGATGGGGTAGCGCTCGCGGCCCTCGACGGACTCCATGAGGTTCATGCCGCCGATGGCGACCTCGATCACGTCCTGCACGTCGCGAATGTTGACGCCGTATCGTGCAATGCGGTCGCGGTCGATGTGGAATTCGAGATACGGCTTCCCGACGATGCGGTCGGCCACGATGTCGGTGGCACCGGGCACTTCCTTGAGCAGAGATTCGATTTGCAGGCCGATGCGCTCGATCTCACCGAGGTCGCCGCCGTAGATCTTCACGCCCATCATGGCGCGGAAGCCGGTCTGGAGCATGATCAGGCGTGTTTGAATCGGTTGAAGAAAAGTCGGCAGCACGCCGGGGATGGCGGTCTTCTCCTGCAACTCGGTGAGGATTTCGTTTTTCGTGATCTGGCGATGCTCCGGCGCGATCCACGCCAGCGGTGCCTTGAGCCAGCCGGGCCAGCCAGAGAACCAGCGTTTCACCGGCAACTGACGCCACTCGTCCTCGGGTTTCAGGATGATGATGCTCTCCATCATGCCGATGGGCGCGGGGTCGAGCGCGGTCTCAGCACGACCGAGCTTGCCAACGACGCTTTCCACTTCGGGCACGGTGGCGATGGCCATGTCCTGCTTCGCATTCACCTCGATGGCGGGGCCGAGTCCGCCCTGCGGCAGCAGCGAGGGCATGTAGAGGAACGATCCTTCATCCAGCGGCGGCATGAACTCGCGCCCGATGCCGGGCACGATGCGAGTTTCCGAAACGACGGTGAGCCCGCCCTTGGTCTCGTTGTGCGCATCGGTCTCGCTTTGTTTGCGCCAGAGCATGCGGCGGGTGGGCGGTTCGTCGCCATGGCGGATTTTTTGCCAGCGCAGTTCGCCCAATTGCACGCGCGGCTCGTCCGCGCCGAGGTTGGCGATCCACTCGACGGGCTTCAAGGTCACGCCGATGCCGAGCCAGATGCTCATGCCGACGAAGAAGATCACCAGAGGACCGATCATGAAGGTCTTCTTGTTATCGAGCACCCAGCGCAGCGCTGGCACATAGACGCGTGAGATTTTGCGAGAGACTGGATTTTCCTCCATCGGCAGGAAGCGCTCGCGCGTCATGCGCACCACTGCCAGCACGACGATGACGCCGACCACGATGGACATCGGCCAGCCGCTGTAATGCGAACCCGCCAGCGCCCACATGAAAATGGCGTGCGTGGCGAACACGGAGGCGATGCCCATGCTGAGGGCGATCTTCCACACGGTGCGGCGCGACCATTTCACCGGCTGGAACAAGTAGTAGCAGATGAGAGGCACGACGGTGAGCGCGAGGATGACGCTGGCACCGATGGCGAAGGTCTTGGTGAAGGCGAGCGGACGGAACAGCTTGCCCTCCTGGCCGAGGAGAAAGAACACCGGGATGAAGGAGACAATGGTGTTCGAGACAGCGGTGACAATCGCGCCGCCGACCTCCGTCGCGCCGTCATAGACCTTCTGGAAGTGGCTCTTCTTCGGATCACCCGTGGCGATGTGCCGGTAGATGTTCTCCGTCATGATGATGCCCATGTCCGCCACATCCCCGATGGCGATGGCGAGACCGGCGAGCGACATGATGTTCGAGTCCACACCGAAGGCGAACATGAGGATGAAGCACAAACAGACGGACAGCGGCAGGGTGACGAGCACCGCCGCCGTGCTGCGCAGATGCAGCAGAAAAATGAGAATGACGATACCGGCCATCAGCGCCTCCTCGCTGAGCGCGCTTTTGAGCGTGTCGATGGTCTCGTTGACGATGTCCGTGCGGTCGTAGAACGGCACGACGCGCACCTTTGAAATACGACCGTCAGCTAGCGTCTTCTGCGGCATGCCAGCTTCGAGTTGCTTGATCTGCGCTTTGACTTTTTCGACGACGTGCTGCGGGTTTTCGCCGTAGCGCATCAGCACCACGCCGCCCACGGCCTCGACACCGCCCTTGTCGAGCGCACCGCGCCGGAAATCCGGGCCGAGCGTCACGGTGGCGGCGTG
>DAORHS010000728.1:0-2870 GCA_035438165.1 Prosthecobacter sp. | reverse complement strand
GACGGCGCGGAGGCTGATGGCCTGCTCGTAGCTGCGTTCGTCGCCTTTGACGCCCACGGTTTTGACGGGGAGGAGCGCGGCGTAGGCCTGCCAGGTCTGCTCATACCAGCCGCTGCGGCGGAGTTCGCCGATGAAGATGGCGTCGGCCTGCTGCGTGATGGCGACGCGCTCGGGCGTGATCTCGCCAGGTATGCGCACGGCGAGGCCGGGGCCGGGGAATGGATGACGCCACAAGGCGCGATGCGGGATGCCGAGGCTGGCGCCGAGGGCGCGGACTTCGTCTTTGAAGAGCTCGGCGAGTGGTTCGAGCACTTTGCCCTGCTCTTTGAGTTCCATGATGCGATCGACGCGGTTGTGGTGCGTCTTGATCTTGCTGGCGATGCTGCCGCTGGTGGCGCTTTCGATGACGTCGGGGTAGAGCGTGCCCTGGGCAAGCAGCTCGACGTTGTCGGCCACTTTCCAGAATTCTTCGACGAAGAGGGTGCCGATGATGCGGCGCTTTTGCTCGGGATCGGTGACGCCTTTGAGGGCTCCGAGGAAGATGGCGCTGGCGTCGATCTGCTCGATGGGGACGCCGACTTCACCGAACAAGGTTTTCACCTCGGCGGTTTCATTCAGGCGCATGAGTCCGGTGTCGATGTAGATGCAGCGCACCTTCACGCCGGCACGGGCGAGCAGCACGGCGAGCACGGTGCTGTCCACGCCGCCGGAGACGCCGCAGATGACTTCACGCTGGCCGACTTCAGCTTTGATGCGCTCGATCATCTGGGCCTTGAACTCCTGGATGTCGAACTTGGCGAGCTGCGCGCCGCTTTTGGTGAGGAAGTTCTTCAGGATGGCGGTGCCTTCGTGTGAATGCGTGACCTCGGGGTGAAACTGGATGCCCCAGCAGCGGTCGGTCCATTTCAGAGCGACGGGCACGGCGTCTTCATTGGTGGCGATGACTTGCGCGGTGCTGGCGAGGTTCGCACATGTATCGCTGTGGCTCATCCAGACCTGGGATTCGTGCGAGATGCCGCTAAAGAGGTCCTCGTGGTCGGTAACGACGAGTTTGGCGGGTCCATACTCGCGGGTGACGCCGGGCTTCACGGTGCCGCCGTGCTTGATGTTGAGAAGCTGCATGCCGTAGCACACGCCGAGCACGGGGACACCGAAGGACATCAGCTTGTCGTAATCGACATCGGGCGCGTCCTTGTCCGAGGTGCTGCGCGGGCCGCCGGAAAGGATGATGGCTCCGGGGTTGGTGAGCTTCGCCAGCTCCGCCGGCGGATACAGGTGCGAGACGAAGCCGAGCTCGCGGACGCGGCGGACGATGAGCTGGGAATACTGGGAGCCGTAATCGAGGACGGCGACTTCTTGGGCGGTCATGAGGGGGAAATGACGAGTGCGGAATGACAAAAGACGAGGCCGATCAATGCGGCTCGTAGTTCACCGGTTCCTCGGTGATGACGACGTCGTGCGGGTGGCTTTCTTTGAGCCCGCCTGCGGTGATGCGGACGAAACGGGCCTTGGCGCGGAGCTCGTCGAGGGTATTCGCACCGACATAACCCATGCCAGAACGAAGGCCGCCGATGAGCTGGAAGACCACTTCAGCAAGCGGGCCTTTGTAGGGCACGCGGGCCTCGACGCCTTCAGGGACGAGTTTGCCAGAGCTGTTTTGACCATAGCGGTCCCCCGCCCCTTTGCGCATGGCCTTGAGACTGCCCATGCCACGGTACTCTTTGAAGGTGCGGCCCTGCCATTTGACCATGTTGCCGGGGCTTTCGGACGTTCCTGCGAGGAGGGAGCCAAGCATGACGAGGTCGGCTCCGCCAGCGAGGGCTTTGACGATGTCTCCAGAGTAACGAATGCCGCCGTCGGCGATGACGGTGACGCCTGCAGCCCGGCAAACCTCCGCGACTTCCTGCACGGCGCTGAACTGGGCCATACCGACGCCGGAGATGATGCGCGTGGTGCAGATGGAACCGGGACCGACGCCGACCTTGATGGCGGAGACTCCGGCTTTGATGAGATCCTGCGCGCCATCGGCTGTGACGACGTTGCCAGCAACGATGGGGACGTTGGCACCGAGATTTTCGCGGAGACGAGCGATGACTTGCATCACGCGAGAGGTGTGGCCGGTGGCTGCGTCGATAAATATCGCATCGGCACCGGCGGCGAGCAGCGCCTTGCCGCGATCCACGCAGTCATCGCCGACACCGACGGCCGCACCGACGCGGAGCTGACCGTTGGCGTCCTTGGCGGCGTGGGTGAACATCTGGCGCTTCACGACATCCTGCTTGGTGATGAGGCCGGCGAGCTTGCCTGAGGCATCGACGAGCGGGAGTTTTTCGATGCGGTGGGTGTAGAGGATTTTGAGCGCGTCCTCGTAGCTGGTCTGCGGTGTGCCGGTGGCCAGTCGGGCACGCGGCGTCATGATGGCGGACACCGGGGTGGACTCATCCTCAATGTACCACATGTCGCGGCTGGTGACCATGCCGACGAGGATGCCGCTGGCGTCGATGACGGGGAAACCACTGATAATTATCAAACAGAGCATTCCCTATTCAGTCAGGTTGACAAAAGAGCAAACACATTCAAGTTTGAACAGAAACTTCAAGATTTTCTTAAAACCGAAAGAACAAATAGCGAAGTATATCAATTCACTTTGCACAATGGACATTTGACATCACACGCAAATGAAATATTGACAAAGCTTCAAAGTGAAGGAAAATTGTCCGCTATCAAAACAGATGGAACACCTGCTAGAAAATCTTCTTTCTATTTGAATTACAAGGAACATAAAAACGAACCCAACAAAATCAAATTAAAGCTTAAATAATCATGGCACAATCAAGCATAGAATGGACAGAAATGACTTGGAATCCAGT
>DAORHS010000727.1:0-2891 GCA_035438165.1 Prosthecobacter sp. | reverse complement strand
GTTCGTCGTGTAGGTGCGCAGTTCAAAGACGCGCGGCTTGTCGCCCTTGCTGACCGCCACCGGCGGCGAGTAATCCGTCGGCGTCATGAAAATGGACTCAATCTTGGCGACGATCTTGCCGTTCGCCTCGCTCGCTTTGGCGGCGGCCTGCCATTCGGGATCAACGCCGAAGGCCTTGAAGCCCGCCTTGGCCGCGTCACGGCTCTTGTGCTCCAGCACATAGATCAGCGTCGTCTTGGAGCCGTTCTCCTCGTCCACCGGCACCCAGTAGCCGACGTTGCCGATGCCGTGCTTTTCAAACAGCTTGCAGGTGTGATCGCGGAAACGTGCGAGCAGCGCGTCGAGCTTGCCCTCATTGCAGGTGTAGATGCGCAGCTCATAAACACGCCCGTCATCGGCGGCGTGGATCATCGTGGAAAAGAGGCCGCAGAGGGCAAGAGTGAGAAAGGTGAGGCGCTTCATGGTGGCGAGGGTTAACGGCTGGAGGAGTAGAGCTTTTCAAGAAGCTGTCATATCCAATATTAATTCCTGTTTCGTCAAAGTATCTGCTTATTGAAGCTGCGAGCGTTTTCTGCCAATCGATGTCATGACGTTCAGCCCAATGAAGCAGATCGGTGATTAAGTCACATAATGACTCCTCTTCCGTGTCCGCGCCTGTCGCCCTGCTAAATAGATCGATCGCTGCGCTGGCGCATGCTGCTCTTTGCTCGTTCATCTCGTCCGGATCTCGGTCAATCATCTTTGCTGTGAATCGCAGTATCCAGAGGTGCCCATAATCGACTTCAAGCTGCCAAGACTAAAAAGTAAGCCGATTGTCGGCTCTTCGAATCGTGAACATCCCTCTTTCGAGGTCGCCTCTGCAATTGCTCAAGTCACGGCTTACCAATCATGGTGTGAACAAGAAGTGAATCGAAGGTGGCTTGAGGCTGAAAAGAAAATCAAAGTCAAAAACCCAAGACAATTCTTATAATGGGGCACAAACGGCAATTTAGCGCGGAATCACTGTAAGAGTTGCAGAAGAGCAGAAACACTCGGATTATTACATATCGACGAGGTGATTGAGATGGCACGCTATCAACTCTATCAACTCTATAGAGTGCGCCGTAGTCGTTTCAGTTACCTCCGAAACTCGCTGAAGGACACCTTCAGCTTGTCTTCGAGCTGGGTGATCTGCCATTTCTCCTTGGGTTCGATCAAGGCGAGCGACATGCCCTTCTTTCCGGCGCGGGCGGTGCGTCCGGCGCGGTGGGTGTAGTATTCGAGCTGGTCGGGGAGCTGGTGATGGATCACGAAGGACAGGTCGGCGACGTCGATGCCGCGCGCGGCGACATCGGTGGCGACGACGAACTGTACGCGCTGCTTCTTGAAGGCGCGCATGACCTTGTCGCGCTCCTTCTGCATGAGGTCGCCCTGCAACACGTCCACCGGCAGGCCGAGTTCAGCCAGTTCGTTGAAGAGCGTCATCGCGCCGGCCTTGGTCCGACAGAAGATCAGGCCACGGCCGTCTTTCTGCCGCTTGAGGAAGTCGGCGATGAAGTCGCTCTTCTTCTCGCGTTTGCAGAAGACGAAGCGGTGGTCGATGTCGCGGTTCACCACGTTTGCCACGTCGATCTGGATCGAGTGCGCGTTGGCGGACATGCAGCCTTTGATGAGATCCTGAATCGCGTCCGGAAAAGTCGCGGAAAAGAGCCAGGTGCTGCGCCGCATGGCCGCGAGCTTGAGGATCACGGTGAGCTGCTTCTTGAAGCCCATGCTCAGCATTTCATCCGCTTCATCTAGCACGACGTAGCGCACGAATTCGAGCGTGAGCGCATCCCGCTCGATCAAATCGAGCAGCCGGCCCGGCGTGGCGACGACGATGTGCGTGGGTCTGCGCAGCGCCTCGGTCTGGCGGTCGATGTTGTCGCCGCCGCTGAGGACTTCGACGAAGATCTTCTCGGTGTACTTCGTGAAACGGAAGAGCTGCTTGCCGATCTGCTTCGCCAGCTCGCGTGTCGGAGCGAGGACGAGACCCTGGATGTCGCGATGCTTGGGATTCATCTTCGTCAGCAGCGGCAGGCCAAAGGCGGCCGTCTTGCCGGTACCGGTCTGCGCCTGGGCGATGAGATCGCTGCCGTCGGTCAGCAGAAAGGGAATCACTTTTTTCTGAACCTCGGTCGGCGTGACGATGCCCAGCTCCTCCAGGCCACGGATCATCTCCGGCTGGATTCCGAGGGCGGCAAAAGGATGGGGGGCGTCTGACATCGCCGCTGCTGTCCGTCATGACGCGATGAATTGCCAGCAGAATGCGGGGCAACATGACAAACACCGAGTTCGTTGAAGCAGCGGTCATTTTATGAAATCTCTCCTTCTTACCTTACTTCTAACCGGCCTTGCAGCCGCCGAATCCATTCAAACCGACCTCCTCATCGTCGGCGGCACCGAGTCCGGCTGGGCGGCGGCGATCCAGGCGGCGCGGATGGGCGTGAAGTCGATCACGGTCGTGCATGATGGCGGGTGGCTGGGCGGGCAATACACGGAGCAGGGTCTCGTGTGCGTGGATGAGAACAAAGGCGTGGGCAAAGTCGGCTGGGGACCGGCCTGGCATCCGATGAAGCGTTCGTTTCACCGTTTCGGCCTGTTCAAGGAGCTGATGGACCGCATCGAGGCTTTCAACACGCAGAAGTATGGCTCGCCAATGCCTGGGAAGCCGATGCACGGCCCGACGACGTTCCGTCCGGCGGAGGCGGAGGCGATTTTCCGCGAGATGCTGCAGCCTTACTTCGCCAGCGGGCAGGTGAAGCTGCATCTGAACTTCATCCCCGTGGGCACGATGAAGTCGGCGAACACAGTCACCGGCATGACGTTTCGTTCGGCGAACGGCGACACGCTGGAGGTCAAAGCAGCGCTCA
>DAORHS010000726.1:0-2898 GCA_035438165.1 Prosthecobacter sp. | reverse complement strand
CGTGCGAAGCAGAATGGGAAACTCGTGCTGAAGCACCCGCAGCGTGCCCTTTGCGCCGCCAAAGATGCGCAGAAGCCTGGATTACTCGATAAAGCCCTCGAACATCTCAAGGTGAAGACGCCCGTCGCCATGAAGCCGGGCGAACCGCTGCGTTTGAACTCCGGCATCGCTGGCAAGAGTGGCCGCCGGAAGCTTTGCATCATGGACTGGGATCAGGACGGCCAGCTCGACATCCTGCTCAACTCCGCCAACGCCAACTTCCTACGCCAGGAAAACGCTGCCGAAGGCAAATGGTTCTTCACCGACATGGGCCTGCTCTCCGACGCCAACATCGAAGGCCACGACGTCAGCCCCACGACCGTCGATTTCAACGCGGATGGCCTCCCCGATTTCGTGGGAGGTGCGGAAGACGGGCATCTGTATTACATGCGGAATCCGGGAGCAAAGTAGTCCAGTTGCTTCGCAACTGGCAGTGTGGGTTCTCAGTTGCAGCGCAACTGAGCTACTTTAAGAACGGGATGTGACAATCCTCGAACTCATCGTCCTCATCGCCGCTGGATGCACCGCTGGCGCGATCAATGCCATCGCGGGCGGTGGGACGCTGGTGACGTTTCCGGTGCTGCTCATGTTTGGCACGCCGCCGGTGCTGGCGAATGCGACGAGCACCGTGGGGCTCGTGATCGGCACGGCGGGCAGTATCGTGAGCTTTCGCGGGCATTTGAAGGCGATCCGTGAGCAACTGTGGCGCTTCATCCCGATCTGCCTCGTCGGTGCGGCCTTTGGGAGTTGGTTGCTGACACAGACGAGCGACGATCAGTTCTCGAAGCTCATTCCGTTCCTCGTATTGTTCGCGACGGTGCTGTTTTTCATCCAAGGCTTCATGCGCAAGCCTCACGCCACATCGCGACGGAAAGCGCTTTGGTTCTCGCTCTTGCTGCAACTGCCTGTGGCGATCTATGGCGCGTTTTTCGGTGCGGGGATTGGCATTCTGATGCTGGCGTCGTTCGGGTTCATGGGCATGACGCACATCCATGAGATGAACGCGATGAAGAACCTGCTTGGCAGCCTTATCAACGTCGTCGCGGCGGTGTGGTTCATCGTGGCGGGCATGGTGAACTGGCCGCAGGCATTGGCACTGACTGCGGGAGCACTGGCCGGCTATTATCTCGGTGCGCATTACTCGCAGCGCATCGAGCCGAGGCGTGTGCGGCATGTCATCACGGCGATTGGCCTCATCATCTCCATCGTGATGTTCTGGCGGCAGTTTGCATGACAAAGCGGTCGATCACGGCTATTGGCCGCCACATGCGTCTCCTCCTCGCCTCCATCCTGCTCTGTTGCGGTCTTGCCAGTTGCTCGCTGATCACCGTGCCGTTGGGCGCGGCGGGCACGGTGGCGGGTGCCACGGTCAAAGCCACGGGCGGAGTCGCCAAAGCGGGTGTGCAGGCCATGGGCAGCCACCGCCAGCCGGCACCGCAGCAACCCCAGCAGCCGTATTATCCGCCGCAAGGCTACCCTCAGCAGCAACAGCCTTACCCGCCGCAGTATTATCCTCCGCAGCAGGGTTATCCGCAGCAGCCATACGCTCCTGTGTATCCGCAACAACAGTACCCCTATCCGCCTCAGCAACCGCAGGGCCAGTGGTATCAGGGCCGCTGGTATCCCTACCCGCCGCAGCAGGCGCGGTGATGGGTTTGGATGACAAATCCGCGGAATGCGGCTACATCCAGCCGCATGAAACCTTACGCCGCTCTCGCGATCCTGTGCCTCACCTCTGCTGGCTGCTCCCTCATCACCGTGCCGGTGAAAACAGCCGGCAGCATCGTGACGACCACCGTCAAAACGACGGGCGACATCGTGACGGCTCCTTTTGATGCAGTGGCTGGGCGCAGAGCGTCACCCGAAGACGAGCCAGAGGACAAAAAGAAGAGGAACCGGGAGGAAGAACGGCCAGAGCCTACGGACTACCCGGAGGAGTCACGCCCGGCACAGCCTGCGGATCGGTGATCGCCTGAAGTCAGCGCTTGTTGGGATCTTCAAACGGCGAGGCATTCAGGAGTTCCAGCCAGAGTTTGGCTTGATGGAGCTTTCTGCACGGCATTGGCTGCTGGTTTCACCTCGGAAGCCACCCGCTGCACCTGTCGAGAACCGAACCAGAACGTGAGCATGAGCGCGGTCAAGACCAGCAACAGGCCCAGAAGAATGATCACCGCCAGCGCGCAGCCACCACGTCCTGATTTGAAGGCGGAACGGAGCACCCAGAACACGCCAACAACGATGACGGAGGCCACGCCAAGCCCTGCGATCAGTGCAAACAATGGAAAGCCAACAGTCCTGACTGGCACAGCCAGGGTCGTCACACCGGGCCCGGTTGCCTGTATCACCGGCACTTCCAGCAGCACGGGTTCGCCGTCGAGACGGCAAAGCTGGATCGTGGCCCCACGCTCGGTTTTGGTGGAGTTCAGTGCCGTGGCGAGCAGTTCGTCGCGCAGTTGGAGGTAGTCGCCCGTGATTTCACGCATGGCCTGGGCACCGCCGGTTTTTTGCGTGATACGTAAACGGCCGGCATCGAGCCTGGTGAGCTCGATCTGCGCCGTCACCTCGTGCAGTTGAGTTTTCGCATTGCGTTGCAGGGATCCGGTTTGCCTGCCGGAAGCATCGCTCAAGCGCACCACCCCGGCCTGGCTCGCGCTGAGGTGCCAGAACGCCTGGAGGCTCGCATCATTCCAATTGCGCTGCCCGTGGAGGCTGACCCACTGCGGATGAGCGGCGGTCACCATCTCCGTGAAATCAAGGCTGGCACGGTGGGTGACGCCGCTGGCATCCTGGATCTCGAAGACCGTGGCGTTGTGCGTCCGCCCGCGCACGACACGCATGGGGCCGATGGGACGCAGGTTC
>DAORHS010000725.1:0-2899 GCA_035438165.1 Prosthecobacter sp. | reverse complement strand
CCGGATGGATGGACCACGAGCGTGGCGACCTGTGGTTCCGGCTCGACGGACGCTACGACCACTGGTTGTTCGATGAATTTCAGGACACCAGCCGCGTGCAGTGGAATGTGGTGCGCGGGCTGGTGGACGAGGTGATGCAGGATGACAGCGGCCGCCGCAGTTTCTACGCCGTCGGCGATCCGAAGCAGTCGATCTACCTCTGGCGGCAGGCGGAGCCCGGGTTGTTTGACGACGTGCTGCGCGAATGGCCGCATCGAGGTGAGGACGGGCTCGAGCCGCAGACGCTCAGCCAGTCCTTCCGCAGTGCTCCGCCGGTGCTGCACGCCGTGAACGCGGTGTTTGAAAACAAGGCGGGCATCGAATCAGTCCTGCCGGGCTGCACCTCTGGATTTGCATTCAAAAAACATGAGGCGGCGGAACGGAATCAAAAACTCGGTGGTTATGCGGCGCTGCTGAGCGTGCCGAACGAAGAAGGCGTGCGCAATCCGTCCACCACGCCCGCCGTGGTGGCGCTGCTCAATGAGATCCGCCCGCTGGAGCGCGGTTTGAGCTGCGCCGTGCTGGTGCGCGGGAACAAGAAGGCCAACGAGATCGCTGAAGAACTTCGTGCGGCGACGGGCGTGGAGATCGTGTGCGAATCGCAGCAGTACCCGGCCACGGACAATGCCGTGACGCTCGCCCTGCTCTCGCTGCTTCAGCTCTCGGCCCATCCGGGCGATACGCTGGCGTTGGAACATCTCAAAATGACACCGCTGTGGTCGCAGATCGACCTGGCGGGGAAGGGCTGGTCGTTCACCTGCCATCAAGTGCGCGAATCGGTGTTCGAACGTGGTTTTGTCGGCTTCACAGAAATCTGGACCCGGCATCTGCGGACGCTGCTGCCGGAGATGGACGCGTTTCACGAGCTGCGGCTGCGTCAGTTCGGCGAGATCGCCGCCGAATTCGATGCAGGCGGCTCACGCGACATCGACGAGTTCCTGAAACACGCGCGTGACATGCCGATGCAGGTGCGTGGCGCGGCGAGCGCGGTGCAGGTGATGACGGTTCACAAGGCCAAGGGCCTGGAGTTTGATGTGGTTCTTCTCCCGGACCTGAATGGTGATGCGATGGATCACGTCCGGCGGCGTTCACTGATCGTGAACCGCGATGCGCGGGGCATCTCATGGGTTCTGCAGGAGCCGCCGCGCATTTTCGCGCCGCTGCATGAGGCCTTGAGCGAGGAGATGGAGACTTCGAAGCAGCGTTCGGGTTTTGAATCGCTCTGCCGCCTGTATGTGGCGATGACCCGGGCCAAACGCGGGCTGTATCTTATCGCGGAACCACCGCCCAAGAAAGATGACGCCGCCATGAAGGAGGCGCAGTTTTTGCGCCGGATGCTGGCTGTGACGGGAGAGGGGCAGGAGTGTCCCGCGTATCTGATCGAGTGGCAGACGGGGGATGCGCAGTGGTTTGCCGATTCGACTGGCGAAAAGCCCGGATCTGCGGGCCTGGCAGCGGCGGGCCGGCCTCTGGGCGGGCTGCTGCGAGAGTTTCAGCCGATGGCCAGGCGTGTGACGCCTTCCGGAGAGGAGGACTTCAAGGTGAAGGGCAGCGTCCTTTTCAGCGCGGGCCGTGAGCCGGGGCGCAGGCTCGGCAGCCTGGTTCATGAACTGCTGGCTCATGTGCAATGGTGGGACGCGAATTCGAGCATGGAAGATCTCGAGTCACGCTGGCAGGCCTCGGGTTTGCTGCGCGGTGAAGCGATTGAAGCGACGGCGGTGTCGATGGTGCGCGGTGTCTTGAATTCGACCGCGGCGGAGTTTGCCTTTGCCCGGCCTTCTGCGGAGGCGGAAGCCTGGCGGGAACGGCCGTTTGACCTGATTCACGAAGGGAGCTGGATCAGCGGCGTGTTCGATCGTGTTGTGGTGCTGCGTGATTCGGTCCGGCTGATTGATTTTAAAACCGACGAGGTGGCTGACGGAGACGCGCTGGCGGAAAAGGTGGCGGGCTACCGGCCTCAGATCATCCTTTATCAAAAGGCGCTGGCACGGCTGACGGGCCTGCCGCCAGAGCGCATCGAGTGCGCGCTGCTGTTCACACGGAATTGCCGTCTGGTGGGCGTGAAATGATCTTTTTTGAGTTCACCGCGCCTTGGACGATGCAAAAACTTGTGTGACCGCACTAGCTCTGGCATGGAATCCGCGCATCGTTGCACCCTTGGTGCGGCCTGCGCCCGCCCCCTCCTTATGAGCCCTCCCGAACTCACCGAAGAAGACCTGCTCCAGCGTGTTGGACGCGGGGATTCGCGTGCGTTTGACCAGATCTATGACCGGATGGCGCCCCGCATCTTCGGGCTGCTGCGCCAGATGATGCATGACGAGCGCGAGGCGGAAGAAGTTTTGCAGGATGGATTTGTGCTGCTGTGGGAGCGGGCCCCGGCCTTTGATCCGGAATGCAGCAAAGCCTTCACCTGGGCGGTGATGCTGTTCCGTCACAAGGCGATCGACCGCATGCGCATGCTGGGCCGCCGCAACCGTCTGGTCGAAAGCGAGGTTCTGGAGCAGACCACCCTGTCAGCACCGGCCCATGGGGACACGAGTGACGGGTTGGCCGGCGAACGCGGCAGCGTCGTGCGCGAAGCGCTCGACGAACTGCCGAAAGAGCAGCGCAGGTTGATCGAACTGGCCTTTTTGAAAGGCCTCACGCATCATGTGATCGCCGAATCGCTGGGCATTCAGCCCGGCGCGGTGAAGACCCACATCCGCAACGGGATGCTGCGCCTGCGCGACCTGCTGAAAGGAGGCGCATGATGGACGAGAGACACGAAGAACTGGCCGCCCTGAACGCGCTTGGCATGCTGGAGAACGACGAAAAGCGTGCTCTGGACGGCGCCATCGCACGCGACAAAGATCTGCGCGCC
>DAORHS010000724.1:0-2900 GCA_035438165.1 Prosthecobacter sp. | reverse complement strand
ACGCTCTACATCGAACGCAACCCTGTCAGCGCAGGTTTGGTTCCCAAAGCCACCGACTGGTCCTGGTCCAGCTCACGAGGCCGCCACGCCGCTTGATGGCGTCTCCCAGTCATGGTTTCAGGAGACGAGCACGCGGATCGTCACTTCGATGGATCCGCGCGGAAGGTGAACAGATCGGCCTCACGCAGGAAGAACTCGAAGCGCAGTTCTTTTCCAGCCAGTGAGTCGAGGGCCTGGTCGCGCCACTTCATTTCGTGCGCGGTGGAGTCGCCGGTGAAGGGCTCGCAGTCGGTGTGATCGAAGCCGGGGATGATTTTGCGCGTCGCATCGCTCACGCGCACCTTGAGCTCGCCCTTCGTAGCATCGGCATTGAGCAAGAGTTTGCCGCCGGGCCATTTCAGAAGACGTGTGACGACCACGCCGCCACCACGCGGCCCACGGAGCGAGACGAGGCCCTCCTTGCGCCCCTTCGCGAGACCGATGGCGGCGTTGCGGTCCTTGCCGCCGTGGTCACCGTCCCAGCCGGAGTAATAAAACCACCATTCATCACCCATTTCGAGCCAGTCCATGCTGCCGAAGGTCATGCTGTCGTCCCAGGTGCCGTCCTCGCCGAGCGGGAGCATCTTCGGGCGGTCCGGCAGACGGTCGAAGTCGAAGCCGTCGCGGCTGAAGGCGGGCTCGGTGAAGATGTTGTCGTTGAAGCGGAAGCACCACAACGCGCCCCAGTAGATGCCGGCGTGGTAGCGCACGGGCATGCCGTAGAAGGCGTTGAAGTTCTCGCGCGCGTCGATCTCGTCCGGCGTCAGAATCGCCTGCGGCACCGGTTTCCACTCCTCCCACAGGCTCGGGTGGCTGATGCGGGCGATGCGGCGGGATTCGCCGGTGTCGAGGATGTCGCCCTCGAAGATGCGGTAGCGGTTCTTCGGGCGGCAGAACATCACATACTCCTTTCGCGCGCTGTCAAAAACAATGCTGTTCAGCGTGTCGCTCGGGAGCTGGCAGATGAGTGTGTCGCTCTTCTCGTCCCAATGGATGCCGTCCTGCGATCCGACGACGCGGACGCCGTTGTTTCCGCGTTTCGCGCCGCTGGTGCGGTAGGTGAGCACAAATCGAAAACCGCGGCGGTCCGCCTCCGGGAGTTGGAGGATCTGCGGGCCGCTGGCACGCGAGTTGTTGAATCCTTTATAGACGATGTTGTTCTCCTTCGTGCCCTTCCACTCGTGCAGGCCGAGCTTGGGCCGCTCCCACGCCACACCGTCCTTCGATTCCGCGTAGGCGATGCCGTAGTGCGTCTTCGACTCGTCCTCCGGCCCCTTGCCCGTCCATGTGTGCGTTTGATACCACATGCGAAAGACGCCCGCCTGCTCGTCCTTTGCCACGGAGACAAATCCCGTCTCGCCTGCGAGCAGCGGATTGCCCGCGTGCTTCACCAGCGCGTGAAACACCCGCAGCACCGCCTCGCGTTTCTGTTTCAAGGCCCAGCGGTTGTCCACGAGATGATCGTCCACGAAAAACTGTGGCGTTGTGCCGATCTCGACCGGCTCCGCAGGCGGTGGTGCGGCTGGCAGTGTGGTGGCAACGACAAGGCAGAGCGCGAAGAGCGGCGTTTTCATGGCTGGCGCTGAAACGTGGACCGCGCGGTCATCTTCCATCTTGCACGGCCATGAAAGCCCCGCGCCAGCCGTGACGATACCTTCGCCATGAAAGCGGCATGGATTCTCCTCTCGTTCGCGGCCCTTCACACAGCCTTCGCGGCCACTGATCCCGATCCCTTCGCGCGTCGCGCCTTTGGTGGCCTGCATCCGCGTGTCTCGCCCGATGGCACAACGATCGCGCTGTCGTATCACGGCACGATCTGCACGCTGCCGGCGGAAGGCGGCCAGATGCGGCGGTTGAGCCGAGGCGAGGGCTACGACATCGAGCCCGCGTGGTCGCCGGATGGCAAACGCATCGCCTTCATCAATGCGCCGAGTTTCGGCGGCGGCACCTTGCGCGTGATCGACGCGGCCACCGGCGCGGACATCGCGCTGCCAAAACCCGTGCGCGGTAGCGGGCCACTGTGGTTCGCGCCGGACGGGAAGCGCGTGCTGGGCAAATTCAACCTGCCGGAGGCCAAAACCGGCATCGCATGGTGCGATCTCGACACTGGTGCGGTCACGCCGCTTGCGGGTGTGCCGGAATCGTGGGCGATGCGGCTGCGCGGCGTGCATGCACTGTCGCCGGATGGCCAATGGATCTACTTTGCCGAGCATCTCGACGCGGAGGGCGAGCAATCCGGCAATCAAGGACCGCAGGCCTTGCTGCGCCGTCTTCCAGCCGAAGGCGGCACGCCGGAGACGATCTGCGAGTGGCCCGCGCGCATCTACGGCCTGTGCGTGGCCTCGAATGGGGAAAGCGCCTTCCTCGCCACCGATCTCGGAGTGCCGCACAACGACGTGTGGCAGGTGCCGTTGGCGAATTCGCTGCGCGACGCGCGCAAGCTCACCTTTGGCCAGGCGGATGAGGACGCGCCCTCTGTCAGCGGCAGCGGCGATGTTTTGATCTACAGCGACAACGCCGAGGGCGCGACCGCGCTCGTCCGCTACGAGGCAAAATCCGGCGAGCGCCGCACGCTGTCCATTCACAGCATCCAGTCGGAAGCTCCTGTGAGCACGTTGGAGGTGCGCGTCGTGGACAAGAGCAGCGACAAACCGGCCGTCGCGCGCGTTTCGGTGCGACAGGAGGGCGGGAAGTTTCATTTTCCCGCCGGCGCGATGCATCGGCACACCGCCGGCGTCGGTCACTTTTACTGCCGCGATTCCGCCACGCTGCATCTGCCCGTGGGCAAATACGAGCTGCTCGCCTTTCGCGGGCCGGAGTATCGCATGACGCAGCTTTCCATCGAGGTGAAGGAAGGCGTT
>DAORHS010000723.1:0-2903 GCA_035438165.1 Prosthecobacter sp. | reverse complement strand
CGCGAGGATGCGCTTCTTTGCGGCGGCGGTGTCATCTGCTCCGCCGATGATGGCGCCCGCGTGTCCCATGCGGCGTCCTGCCGGCGCAGTCGCACCGGCGATGAAGGCCGCGATCGGTTTTTTGCAGTTGTCCCTGGCCCAAAGACCGGCTTCGACTTCAGCCGTGCCGCCGATCTCACCGATCATGATGATTGCTTCGGTTTCGGGATCGTCGTTGAACATCTTGAGCACGTCGAGGTGGTTGGTGCCGTTGACCGGGTCACCGCCGATGCCGACACAGGTGCTCTGACCGTAACCACGCGTTGTGAGCTGCCACACCGCTTCATATGTGAGCGTGCCGGAACGGCTGACGACACCGACGTTGCCGCGTTTGTGGATGTAACCGGGAGCGATACCGATGCGGCAGCCACCCTGGGATTTTTCGCCGTGGCCGGGGGTCACCAGGCCAGGGCAGTTCGGGCCGATGAGGCGCGTCTTGCTGCCTTTCATCGCGGCTTTCACCCTGATCATGTCATTGACGGGAATGCCTTCGGTGATCGCCACCACGAGATCCAGTCCTGCGTCCACGCCTTCGAGAATCGCATCCGCGGCGAAGGGTGGCGGCACAAAGATCACGCTCACCGTGGCACCGGTTTCACGGGCGGCTTCGGACACGGTGTCAAACACCGGCACCTTCTTGCCACTGTGCTCAAACACCTGGCCGCCTTTGCCCGGAGTCACGCCCGCCACCAGTTGCGTGCCGTAGTCGATGGAGGCCCTGGCATGTCGCGAGCCGAAATCGCCGGTGATGCCTTGGACGAGGATGCGGGTGTCTGTTTCAACGAGAATGGCCATCGGAGTAAATCGGTAGGTTTTTGGGGGGGCGGAAGAGCCGCGCATCATAGAAGTCTCGTCCGCTGCGTCAAGGCGGCGGCGGAACATTCTCAAATCAACCGCCACAGTTTGGGCAAAAACACAAGCATCCCGACAGCCAGCGCCGCGACGGCCGCCATCAGCACCGCCGCCGCCGCCGCATCCTTCACGCGGCGAATCGAATCCTCCCGCTCCTGAGAGACGCGGTCAGCCAGCACCTCGATCGCCGTGTTCAGCAGCTCCGCCGCCCAGACGAGACCTGTCGCCAGCGACACCGCGCACCATTCCCAGATTTCGATCTTCAATCCCGCGCCAAAAATCACCACGAGCGCCGTGGCAACCGCATGCACCTGGAGATTGCGCTGCGTCTTCAGCGCCCACCACAGTCCGGCCCGCGCAGGACCGAAACTGCGGATCACCGAGACAAGCCAGCTCCACATGCGACAACAGAGCGGCTACTGGGTGCCACCGATGGGGTTTTCCGCCGGTGCTGGTCCTGATTCTGGCTCTGATACGCCTTTGACGATGGACCGGAACTCCTTCAGCCAGTTCAGCGCATCCGGATGACTCGGATAATTCTGGATGACCTTGAGCATGTCCGCCAGTGCATTGACCGCGTTCACGTTGTTGGCCACCAGATAATTGTTCTTCTCCCACTGCATCCGGGGGCCTTCCTCCTTGAAGAAGATTTCAAACTCCGTCTCGCTCAGCAGCGCCTTGCGCAGCGCCACCTCGGCGTTGATCCGCGCATCCCACTGTGCCGGCAGTTCCGTTGGTTTCTCCGCCAGGAAATAGGGCAGGATGACCTTGGCATAGATCCCCCCCACATCGAGAGGGCGGTAGTCCCACTCCTTCTTGTTCAGATGATCTTCGAGCTGATACGCCATGGCAAATTCCGAACCGGTCACCGGCTGGCGCAGCACCCCCATGAGATCTCCTCCGGCTCCACCGCCGGGCCCGCCGCCGCCTCCTCCGCCCTTGCGTCCGCCACCTTTCGGGCCTGCATTCTTGTCCTCCACGGCTCCGGAAGCCGAGTGCTTGGTAGCCCCCTGTACCGTGATGATTGCCTTGGCAACATGCGACTGAAGCGCCGTCACCAGCGGAGCCATCTTACTCGTCTCCTTGATGTCCTGCGCCTGAATGGACAGCACCAGGTACTCCAGTTGCAGCAGCAGCGCCTTTTTGAAGTCCTCGTCCTTCAGCCGCATCTCATTGCGATCACGCCAGTCTGTAAAATCCGATTGCTTCAGGTTTTTGCGTTCAAAATGTTCCAGCCGGTAGCAGTCCAGATAGAGAGCGAGTGCGGCGGCTTCACTGGCCGCTCCCTCACGAAACTTTGCCAGGGCCGTGCTAAAGAGCCCGCTCCGTCCCTGGCCGATCTGCGTTTCCACCTTCTCCAGCTCCTTCAAGATGTGCGCCGTTTGCACCGGCGTCAGCAGCACCTTTGGCACGACAGGCGGCGCAAGTGCCGTCCCAGGTGCCTCCGGAGCGGGCGTTTGAGAGTGAGCGTGTGAGGCCAGCAGCAGGGCCAGCAGAGGCAGAAGGCGGGTGGGTTTCATGGTTGAAGAGAGAATAAACACGGCAAAACGCGGATCGGAGCACGAAAAATCTTTATCCGCCAAAATCTTCCTCTCAACGGCCCACCCCGCCACAAACTTGGACTTGGCGGAACAGCCCCAGCGTTTATTTGTCTTCCCCTTCTTTCTTTCCCATGAAACACGCCGCCCTTCTTCTCGCTCTGCTTTCCTTCTTCACCGCGCCCCTCATCGCGGGAGACAAACCCGTCGCCTACATCACCGAGATGACCGGCATGGTCTGCGCCGGCTGCAAGGACCACGTCACCGCCTCATTCACCAAACTCGACGGCGTCTCCAGCGTACAGATCGTTCCTGGAGACAAGCCCGGCACACAAAAGGTCACCGTCACCTCCACTTCAGGTGCCCTCACCAAGGAGCAGGCCGTTGCCGCGCTCGGCGCCTCCGCCTCCACCTACATCGTCCACGCGTGGAAGAAGTCTGAACTACCTGCCAACTGAGGGGCAAAATCGCTTG
>DAORHS010000722.1:0-2916 GCA_035438165.1 Prosthecobacter sp. | reverse complement strand
ACCATAATGGTCATTCATGATCTCCAGTTTGCCTGCGTTCCGTGTCTTAAACTCGGCCAGTTCCGCGTCATACTCCGCCTGGGAGATGTTGGAAAATCGATCCTCCCAGAAATCATCATAAGTGAAACTGTTTTCGGGTCTCCAGTAGGAGGCTTTTGCGTAGCCCTCGGGGGTAAACTCAAACGATCCGGGAGGTGGCGAAGCCATCGATATTTGAAGGCGTAAGATCATGTGAGTTGAGAAATGACGATGAGTTTAAAGCAGCGAATCTGATTGGGCATTGCTAGCTAGCAACCGCCGTGTGTGCCATCGTGGGGTGAGAAGGTGAGAGCGAGCATCCGTTGTAAACACGCTCGAATACTTGCTCAAGCTGCAAGACGGAGCTCACGGTGCTCCCCTCGAACCAAAGCATCGAGGACGAGGACGAGGAGGATCATTTGCAGTGGGCTACACGCGCGTCTGACCATTGCCATCGACGAGGTACTTGTAGCTGCACAATTCCGCCAAGCCCATGGGGCCGCGGGCGTGGAGTTTGTCGGTGGAGATGCCGATCTCGGCACCGAAGCCGAATTCGCCGCCATCATTGAAGCGGGTGCTGGCGTTGTGGAGGACGACGGCGCTGTCCACTTCGTGCTGGAAGCGTTCGGCGGCGGCGCGGTCTTTTGTGATGATGCTCTCGGTGTGGTGGGAGCCGTGGCGGTTGATGTGGGTGATGGCTTCGTCGATGCCGCTCACCGTTTTGATGGCGACGATGAGGTCGAGGTATTCGGTGGTCCAGTCTTCCTCGGTGGCGGCTTTGGCGGGTACGCCGAGGTGCTGAAGGGCGGTGGCGTCGCCCCGGATTTCGACCTTGGCCTCAGCGAGACGTTTGCCAATGAGTGGATAGAACGACGCGGCGGCGTCCTGATGGACGAGGATGGTTTCGAGGGCGTTGCAGACGCCGGGCTTCTGGCACTTGGAATTGACGATGATGTCGGCGGCCATCTGCTGGTCGGCATCGGCGTGGACATAGACGTGGCAGACGCCGTCGTAGTGTTTGATGACGGGCATGCGGGCGGTGGCGACGACTTTTTCGACGAGGCCTTTGCCACCACGCGGAATGATGAGGTCGAGGTATTGATCCATCTTCGCCATGTGCTCGACGCTGGCGCGGTCGGTGAAGGGGATGAGCTGGATGCTGTCGGGCGGGAGGCCGGCGCGTTCACCACCGGCTTGGAGGGCGGCGGCGAGGGCGCGGTTGCTGTCGATGGCCTCGCTGCCGCCGCGCAGGATGGTGGCGTTGCCGGTTTTGAAGCAGAGCGAGGCGGCGTCGGTGGTGACGTTGGGGCGTGATTCGAAGATGATGCCGATGACGCCGATGGGGACGCGGACTTTGCGGATGTGCAGGCCGTTCGGGCGTGTCCAATCGGCGAGGAGTTCGCCAACGGGATCGGGCAGGGTGGCGACTTCGCGCACGGCGTCGGCGACGGCCTTGAGGCGCTTCGGATCGAGCGTGAGGCGGTCGATCATGGCCTTGCTGAGGCCGTTTTGCTCCGCACGGGCGAGATCGAGGGCGTTGGCGGCGAGGATGCTGTCCTGACGGGCCATGAGTTCGTCGGCCATCGCGAGCAGGATGGTGTTCTTCTGCGCGGTGGTGAGTTTGACGAGCGCGTAGGACGCAGCGCGGGCGCGGCGGCCCATGTCGAGGATGGCGGACTGGATTTCGGAATCGGTCATTGAAGTTTGGTTCGCGGTTCTCTGTTCGCAGTTCCTGGATGGACTGCAAACGGGACGGTGGTTCTACTTGGAGGGAACGGCTCCTTCGGGGACTTGGACGTCTTTGCCGAGCAGATGGAGGTCGAGGAAGGCACGCATGCGCTCAAAGAGCGGGGCGCTGAAGAAGACGTGACCGCCGCCGGTACCGGTGATGAGCGTGGCGGGGACTTTGGCCTTTTCGAGCGCGGCGTCGAACTCGGTGGCCTG
The DNA here is from genome assembly GCA_035438165.1 of Prosthecobacter sp. Classification (GTDB taxonomy): domain Bacteria; phylum Verrucomicrobiota; class Verrucomicrobiia; order Verrucomicrobiales; family Verrucomicrobiaceae; genus Prosthecobacter. The sequence goes on along the minus strand of DAORHS010000722.1, from coordinate 954 downwards.
CGCGTAGCGGACGATGTTGTCCTTGTCGCCATGGATGATGAGGAAGGGGGCGTCGTCGCTGGTGATGTAGGTGACGGGCGAGGCGCTCTTCGCGATCTCGGGTTTTTCTTTGACGGTGCCGCCGATGAGTTTGGAGAGACCGGTCTTGGGATCGTCCACATTGATGATCGTGCCCTCTCCGGCGAACGTGAGGAAGTTGGAGGGGCCGCAGAAGTCGAGCACGCAGGTGACGCGGCTGCTTTGCGTGAGGTTGGGGCCGAGTTTGCCCTCCAGCTCCTTCACACCGCCGCTGACGCCGAGCATGCTGACGAGATGACCGCCGGAAGAGATGCCGAAGACGGCGATCTTGTCCGGGTCGATCTGGTTTTCCGCCGCATGAGCGCGGAGGGCGCGGATGGCGGCTTTGCAGTCGTGAATCTGGGCAGGCCAGATGGCCTCGTTGGTGAGGCGGTAGGTGATGCTGGCTCCCGCGTAGTCCCTGTCTTTGATCAGATCGAACAGCACCCCGGCCTGTTCTTTACTGCCGCCCTCCCAGCCGCCGCCATGGACGTAAACCACCAGCGGGCGCGGCTTCGTGGTCTTCGTTTCCGGCAGGTAGAGGTCGAGCATCTGCCGTGGGTTGCCATTGCCGACGTAGTCGAGATTCCGCAGTACCTGGTAGCCCGGCGGATGGCTCTGGCATTGGGCCATGGCAGGAACCACGAGTGCGATGAGGAAGTTGAGGCGCATGCGCGCCCAATAAACCGGGAGAACGGGGAAGACAAGGACCTCAAAAGAGAGGGCAGACGGGCGTGTTGTCACCTTGACGCATGCTTAACCAGAACTTACTATCGGCCCGATGAAGTACCTCCTCCACGCCCGCCTGCCGGTCTTTCTGGCATGTGCCGTTTCCTGCCTTGCGCTGGCCACTCCCTCGTTTGCCATCTGGCCTTTTTCGGACAAGAAGGACAAGGT
>DAORHS010000721.1:0-2917 GCA_035438165.1 Prosthecobacter sp. | reverse complement strand
ACAAGCTTCAAGTTCGCGGGATTGTCCTCAATGTAGAGCAGCAGGCGTGTCCGCGTGCCTGTCGCACTGGGTGTCGCGATCAGCGTGGTGCTGACGGCCTTGATGAAATCCGCGTGGGGATCCAAATCAGCGCCGAGTTCGATCCAGAACACGCTGCCCACGCCGACGGTGCTCTGCGCGCCGATGGTGCCCTCCATGAGTTCCACCAATCGTTTGCTGACGACAAGGCCGATGCCCGTGCCCTCTTCGCCCGTGGCTTCTTTGCCCAGGCGATTGAAGGCCTGAAAAAGCTGCGCCAGCAGTTCGGGAGTCAGCCCCGCACCGGTGTCCCTGACGCTGATGCGCAGACGGTCGGGCAGAATCAAATCACAGTCCACCACGACCGTTCCTCCGGTCTGGTTGTATTTGATCGCGTTGGACAGCAGATTGATGAGCACCTGCTTCAGGCGTGTGCGGTCGGCCTTGATGAAACACGGGCGTTCGAATTTCGGAAACGACATGCTGATGCCGCGCTTCTGCGCCTGCGGGTCAATCATGGCCTGGCACTCGATCATGACCTCGGGCAGCGAGACGGCCTCCAGCGAAAGTGACAGCCGCCCGGACTCGATCACCGCGAGATCGAGGATGTCATTGATCAGCTCCAGAAGAAACCAGCCCGCGTGCAGGATCTGCCCGATGCTGGCCTTCTGCGCGGGCGTGGGCCCCGGCGTGTCGGACTCCATGAGCTGGGCAAAGCCGAGGATGGCGTTGAGCGGCGAGCGCAGCTCATGGCTCATGCTGGAAAGGAAGTCGGACTTCGCGAGGTTGGCCTTCTCTGCGACGGCCTTGGCCTTTTCCAGCTCGATGTTTTGTTCCCGAAGCCGCTGGTCGAGTTTTTCCTGCTCAGCCTCGGCCTGCTTGCGCACGGTGTTGTCCGTGCCGATCAGAAGATAGCCGATGATGCCGTTGTGATCACGCACGTCACGCAACGCGGTCACAGACACCACGGCGGGAAAGCGGCTGCCGTCCTTGCGGATGTAGGTCAGCTCATAGATGTCCTCGATGCCACGCGAGGCCTTGAACACGAGCGCCTCGAAACCGGGGGCGATGGTGGTGCCCAGCTCCAGGCTCAACGCCGCAGCGCGGGCGATGACTTCCTGCGGATCGGAAATCTCCGCCGGGGTGATCTTGTTCAGCACATCGGCGGCGGCATAGCCCAGCATGCGCTCGGCGCCGACATTGAAGATCTGAATGACGCCTTTTTCATCCGTGGCGATGCTGGAAAAGTTGGCGCTGTTCAGGATCGCATCCTGCAAGGCTCCTGTTTTCAGGAAAGTGTCATGATGCAGTCTGTCGGTGAGGCTTCCTGTCGTTGTCGCATCCGCAGGATCGTTGTCTGAATGGCGGCGTGATGGTGGTGTCATGGCTGTGGTTCCCGGATGACAGGCGCCTGGCCGGGCGTGTCGCGGTTCTCACTGTCGGGGCAACTCCTTGGAGATGTTATGGGGTGTTCACCCCATGGTGATTCGCCGGATCAAACAATGGTCACCTGCACGCTGCTCTCGATGATGCCGGTGGCGATGGCGTGGCGGGTCAGGCCGGCGGTGTCATGGATGTTGAGCTTGTCCATGAGGCTCTGGCGGTGTTTTTCGACCGTTTTGACGCTGATCTTGAGCTCCTCGGCGGTTTCCTTGTTGGCCTTGCCTTCGGCGATGAGCTGGAGCACCTCCATCTCGCGTGAGCTGAGCTTGGAAGGATCTTTGTCCGTGCTGAGCTCACCACGGTCACGGGATTTCTGCTTGTGATGGTTGCGGCGCTTGGAAATGACCGGGCTGAAGCAGGTCTTCCCCTCGTGAACGCGGCGGATCGCCTCTGGCAGTGTGTGGGCGGCTGTTTGCTTGATGAGATAACCTGAGGCACCGATCGTCATGACCTTGGCGACGTAGGCATCATCGCTGTGCGCGGAGAGGATGAGCACCTTGGTGTCCGGGGCGGCGGCGAGGATCTGCCGCGTGGCCTCCATGCCGTTGAGCAGCGGCATGGCGATGTCCATGACCACCACCTCGGGATGCAGCTTGGCGGCGAGTTCCACGGCCTGGCGGCCATTCTCGGCTTCGCCGACGACCTCGATGTCGGCCTCCAGTTTCAGCAAGGCCCGCAGGCCTTCGCGGACGATCATGTGGTCTTCGGCTAGCAGGACGGTGATGGGTTTCATGGGGGTGTGAGAGTGGGAAGTTGCGGAATTTCCACGCGGACGGTTGTGCCTGTGCCTGGAGTGGATTCCACGCAGAACGTGCCGCCGACCATCTCGACGCGTTCGCGCATGCCGAGCAGTCCCAGGCGGTTGTTCTTGGTTTTTGCCTGCGTGGTGCCGTCCACTTCGAAGCCCTGGCCGTCGTCTTTGATTTCCATGCGGATGAGACCCTCGGTCTCCTGGATGCTCACATCGGCATGGCTGGCTTTCGAGTGACGTGACACGTTGGCGAGCGCCTCCTGGGCGATACGATAGAGTACGGTGCGCGTGTCGCTGTCGGAGTGCTCAATGCCGGCAAACACCGTGAGCGTGACACGGATGCCGGTGTCCTCCATGTAACCCTTGAGGAAGGACTGGAGGGCCGGAATCAAACCAAGATCGTCCAGCACCGTGGGGCGCAACTCACGCGCGAAGCGGTGTATTATGTCCACCGACTTTTCCACCAGCCGCTGCGTGCTGGTGATCTTGCTTTGCAGATCCTTGATGCTGGCGGCAGACTCGCCTTTCAGTGCTGCCAGCCGCACATTGATGCCTGTGAGCGTCTGGGCGATGACGTCATGCAGCTCACGGCTGATCTTCCGGCGCTCCTCCTCCTGCGCTGACAAAAGCTGGCGGGAGAGATGCCGCAGCTCCTCCTGCATCTGCCGGGATTTCTCCAGCAGCCGGCTGGAAGTCTGCTCGCTG
>DAORHS010000720.1:0-2918 GCA_035438165.1 Prosthecobacter sp. | reverse complement strand
GTCGCCTCGCCGAGTCTCGGTGGTCTGGCAAGCGCTGCCTCCAGTGCCGGAGCCGCCAGCACTGCCACAGCAAGCCAGCCCGGTGGTCAGAACCCGACGCAGGAATCCATGACGCAGGAGCTTCCCTCCATCATCACCGTTGAAGTCATCGGCTACGGTGGGGGTGGCGGTGATGATGAGCGCAAGCGTAACGAACCTGGTGAGTAACCCTCAAATGAATCCCTGCCATGGCCTTTGAATTTCGTCCCGATTCACAACAGCCGGTTCCGGACATGGAGCCTCCGAAGGAACGCATCGGCAAGTTCTCCCTCTTTTTCATCTCCTCGTTTGGCCTGCTGCTCGTGGTGCTGCTTTCATGGCGGACGATGAGCGATGCCGCCCATGCGGCGCTGGCACGTCAAAATACCCGGGAGGCACGGGAGGCGATCGCCGAGAAGGATTGGAAGCGCGCTTATGACGCAATCTCTCTCGCCCGGACACGGGCGCCGGAGGACGTCGAGGTCATTGCCACCATGGTGGAGTTTCTCAAGGTCACTGGTGCTGATCCCGGCGGGCTTGCGCAGCAGCTTCGACGGCTGGCACAAAAGCGGGCTTTGACCGCAGAGGAGGAACTGCTGCTCGGACGTTCGCTGATTGCCAGCGGCAAAACCGAGGACGCCCGTGTGATCTATGAAAAGCTTCCGCTTGTCCAAAGCACCCAGCAGCCAGGCATGGAACTGCTGTCCAGCATCCTGCATGCCGAAGGGCACACCAAAGAAGCGTCGGAAATCGCCAGCCGGGCGGCGACTCAGGCCTCTGATTCTCCCGAAACGCATCTGAAGAATGCTCTGAAAGACATCGAAAGCCCCTTCGGGGAAATGCAAAACCACGCGCTCAAACAGCTCTGGCAGATCGCAGGACTCGGCACCCAACCCGCTCTGGAGGCCATCGCCAGACTGGCCTCAACCCGCAGTTTAACTCTGTCCGAAGCCGGTCGTCTCCTCGACCTGATCGAAAAACACCCGTTAAAGACTCTGACGGCCCGTCTTCAGGTCATTTCAGCCCTCATGCGCCTCCAGCCTGAACAACGATCCCATCTGGCCGAAGCAGAGATCAAACGATTCCAAGAAGATAAGAACGGCAGGCGCGAAGAAATCGCCTTCTGGCTGATGACCGAGGGGCTCAACGAGCAGGTCTTCGCACTCGTGCCCAAGGACCTGGCCATACAGTCGCGTGAGCTTTATCCCATCCTGGTGCAAACCCTCGCACAGGCGCAACGCTGGGAGGAACTTCAGGATGTGCTGAAACTTCCCCGTCCGCCCGTTCCCAAAAGCCTGCTGGATCTGGCCATGGCGGAGGTGCAAAGCCACCTGCAACCCGACATGAGGGCCTCACGCCAGCTGCTGCAAGGCACTGTCGAGAACGCCACCCAGGAAGGCAATGTGGCCACGCTCCACACCGCCGCCGTGCTTGCGGAGAAACTCGATCTCGCGGACATCGCCGCCCTCGCTTACAAAGAAGCCGGCTTCAAGGCTTCGGCAGCCAGTGCGACTGAAGACGCCCTGCAGAACCTGCAAAAGGGCGCCGAGATGGCTCTTCGAACCAAAGACACCGCCACTCTGCTGGAAGTCTCACGCAAGCTCCATGAACTGAGCCCGAGCAGTGCTGTCTTTGCAGACCGGCTCATGTATCTGCGGCTGATTCTTGGAGTTGAAATGGAGACCATCGATCTGTCCGCACTGGCGAATCATGACAATCTTAGAGCAGTCCTCACGATCAAGCTGGAGCGCATCCCCCCGCCGCTGCTGCTGGCACTCTCAGCCTACCGCCTGGGGGATCACACGGCGGTCAATAAGCATCTGGCAGGCCTCGAAAATGTGGCAGCCCTGCCTGCAGGCCCGCGGGCTGTTGCCGCCGGCCTTCTCTCTCTGGTGGGGCAGACCGACCGCGCCTACCAGATGGCCGAAAAAATTCCCGGCGCCCTGCTGCTGGAAGAGGAACGCGCTTTTCTCAAGCAGGCTCTCTGAGACGACGCCCAATACACCCGGACGGGCCGCTCAATCAGGCAGCGGCACACGAATGGTGAACACCGTGCTGACCCCTGGCCGGCTCTCCAGCTCGATGCTCCCACCATGGGCCTCGACTGCACGTTTGACGATGGAAAGCCCCATGCCCGTGCCCTTGACCTCCTGCGGTTGATCCTCCTTGGCACAGCGGTAGAAGTGTTTGAACACAAACGGCACATCCTCCGCGCGAATCCCCACACCGTCATCCTCGACCGTAATGATGCACTCATGCTGCGTCCAGCGGCCGGTGATCTTCAGATGCATCCCCATGCGGGGGTTCTGCTTGAGCGAATTTTCAATCAGGTTGGAAAAGATCTGATCCCAGTAGAAGCGGTCCCCGCTCAGGAGCCCACCGTCTGACGGGAAATCCAGCTTGATGACGGGCTGGCGCGTTTCGATCAGCGGGGTGAGGAGCTCCAGCACGTCTTGCACGCAGCCACGAACCAGGAAAGTGTCCACCTTCAACGGCTCGTCCCGTGCCTCCAGGCGGGAGATCGTGAGCATGTCCTCAATGATTCGCATCATGCGGCGGCTGTGCTTCTCCATGACATCCAGGCACCGCACCAGCGAGACGGTGTTTTTGATCATGCCACTTTTGAGGGTCTCGATGTACCCGTGTATCAAAGACAGCGGCGTGCGCAGCTCATGTCCGGCGCTGGTCACAAACTCCCGGCGCATTTGCTCGGCCACGATGCGCCCGGTCACATCCTCAACCATCACCCACACGCCACGGCGTCCGCCCTCGCTCCATGGCGATGCACTGACGTGGTAATGGCGTTCGGTGAGCCGCTCGTCCGCGCCAGTCTGGGAAAGCGCATGTCTCCTTCCACACGTGAGCGCCCGTCTTGTGCCTCCTTCACCAGCCTGACGATC
>DAORHS010000719.1:0-2923 GCA_035438165.1 Prosthecobacter sp. | reverse complement strand
GTTTTGGCGGCAGCCTCGTGCGAGAAGAGTCTCTCTCGAAATGCCGCGAGCATCTCTTGAAACTTCTCCTCACGAACAACCTCGGCGCTGCCGTCGAGACGTGCGATCACACGTCTGCCATTGGCGCTGGGCCGGGGTGACCAGACAACGAGCCAATTGCCATAATCGGTGTCACGCAGGCCTGCGCCGGCATAGACGAGCGGCTCCACAGGCATGTTGCGATCCACGGACGCCCAGAAAATGCGGGAGTCAGTGACGATTTCTGGCATCATCTCAGCGCAGGACTCGGGGAACTTGCCGTCGTGCGCGCTGGCATACTGCCGCGCCGCCAAAACCACCTGTCTGGCATTGTTCATCGCCTTCGTCTGTGTCCCAATGCCACCCATCTCGATCCAACCGGGCAGCCGGAACAGCCAGCCGACCTGATGCACGATGCCCACGGCGGCGATGCTGGTGCTGAACATCACGATGAGAATACCGCACCACGTTAGAGTCCAGCGCCAGGTCCAGCGCTTCGGCGCGCACAATCGTGACATGAGGTATTGCAGTCCGACCATTCCCAGCGCCAACGCACCTAGTGAGCACAGCAGGAGTTCCACGTTGACCTGCGCCTGTGGCACGACGTGAGCCAGATAAGGTGCCCAGCCTAGCAGCAGATGAAACGGCACCTCCAGCAAACCCACCCCAAGCACTAACAACACCAGAAACAAGACGAGGACCACGATCAGCCCCCATTTCACCAGCCCCCAGATCCTTCTGCCCCAAGAATGCCTGCCGGGCGTTGTTTCGACATCACTCACGGCCCAAACTCCTTTCGCACGCGTGCGTCGAGTTCATCACCGCTCATCTGCACCACCGAACCATCGGTGAGCAGCGCCCAGCGCTTGGCACCATAAGTCGCCGGTTCGTAAACGAGCACGCGGTTGGCAGGCCCAAAAGTGAGTCCGGGAATGTAAATGAGCCAGTGGCCGTCGGGATGCGCGCCTTTCCACAAGGTCGTGTTGAAATCACTCACATAAGCATGCACGGGTAGCTTGCCCTCATGTTTGCCAGCGTAATCGCGCAAGGAATCGCGCAGGATTTCCATCCCGCGTTTGCGGGCGGCGTCGAGCCACGGTTTGGGATCGCGCTCCGGCGTTTGCAGCTTGTAGGTGATGCCTTGCTTGGCCCAGGCGCCGGGCGTCATCAGTTCGCGTGCGCCGGAGATCATCGTGAGGATGAAGTAGAGAAACAGCCCCACCACGACGAGTAGGGCGATCGAACGCACGAAGGTCAGCCGGGGCATCCACGGGAAGTCCTTGGCGAGCAGATTCCACAACCAGCGAAACATGACCGCGCAGAGCAGATAGACGAAAATGAAGAACGAAATCACGTCCAGCCGTGCCTTCGCCACATCGGACAATTGGGGCGAGGACATGCCCGCCCATGCCGAAGAAGTCGCGCCCAGCAGAGCTACGGCCGTTGTGTGCCAAAACCTCATGCCCGCAGGCTAGCGGGAGGCTGGATCACTGCACAAGCATAAATATTGCGCTCACTCCCAAATGCCGAGCTTCACGAGCTGCTTCGTCGCCGCACCGGCCCAATCACGGTTCGCGGCGGGGCTGGCAGGACTCGGATGCAGGACGCGGCCAGTGTTGAAGTGGCCGTTCATCGCCTCTTTGGCCCGATTCGCTCGTTCTTCGGCGAAGGCACCGACACCGATGACCCATTCGGGCTGCAAGGCGGCGATGACGGCACGCAGATGCGCATCGCACGCGGCTTCCATGACCGTGGTTTCGGCGGCGGGGAGTTTGTCGGGCGTGTGATTGCGACCACTGGCCTCGATGAAGACGAGCGGACAGTAGTTCGCGACGAAGTGTTCCTGGAAAAAGGCCTCCGCCTTGCCAAAGCGCTGCGAAAACAAGCCCCACAGGCGTCTGCCGCTGACTTCGGACTGCGGGCAGTCGAAACCCATGACGGGACGCTTCGGATGCTCGTGTTCGGGTTTGCCCACGGGCTCGTCAATGCCCATCCAGTCGCGCACGGCGGCGATTTCACCAAAGGGCACGCCGGTCTGTGTCATGCCAAAGGGGCCGGGATTCATCCCCACCATGACGACGCGTTTGGTGCTGCCGCCAAAGCGGCGCAGATAGGCCTCATGCGGCGCCCAGGCGTAGTCGAGCGGCTGATAGACGTATTCGACCGGCGCGGCGAAGCGCAGCGGGCGCAGGGTTTCACGCAGGGTCCGGGCGGCGGCGATGAGAGCGTTGGCGGGCATCGACGCATGAGATGCGCGAAGGCGGCAGGAGTCAAGATGCGCAAAAAGAACTCGTAAGCCCCGGGGCGTCCGCTAGACTTCCTATCCGTGATGCGAAACAACCTGAGCTTCGGAATTCTTGCGGCCGCCTGCCTCGCCGTTTCGTCGTTGTCGGCGGAAAACGTCAAGATCGTGCTCAAAAACGGCGCGGAACTGCGCGGCGACGTGCTCAAGGAGCGCGAAGACGCCCTGGTGCTGGATCTCGGCCACACGGTGCTCACCGTGCCGCGCACGGAGATTTCCATTCTGGAGAAAGCCACGGCCACTGCGGCCAAGACCGCCGCCGTGCAGGGCGAGGACATCTATTTCGTCGAACCGGGACGCGAAGCGATGACGGTGGAAAAGAATGTCCAGCGCGTGGCGGAGTCCGTGGTGCAGATCCAGACGGCATCCGGGCTCGGCTCCGGCTTCATCATCAACGAGCTCGGCTACGTCATCACCAATCAGCACGTCATCGCCGGCGAGCGTGAGATCACCGTCGTCGTGTATCGCAAAAAGCCCGGCGGCCTGGAGAAGCAGCCCTTCACGAACGTGAAGATCGTCGCGATGAACGGCTTCCTCGATCTCGCCATCCTGCAGATCGACGATACTGCCGCCAAAAGCCTGCCCTTCGTGCCAATGGGTGAC
>DAORHS010000718.1:0-2927 GCA_035438165.1 Prosthecobacter sp. | reverse complement strand
ACAACTTCTGGATGATGGGCGACACCGGCCCCTGCGGCCCCTGCACCGAGATCCACATCGACCTCACGCCCGGCGCACCGAACCTCGACGAAGACCGCCAGCGCGCCGGAGCCAAGCTCGTCAACGGCAGCGACGCGAGCTGCATCGAGATCTGGAACAACGTTTTCATTCAATACAACGCCAACCCCGATGGCTCGTTCGTCCCGCTGCCCGCGAAGCACGTGGACACCGGCATGGGCTTCGAGCGCGTGTGCAGCATCATCCAGGGCACAAAGAACTTCACCGACTTCGAGAACGCCAAAATCAGCAACTACGACACCGACGTCTTCAAACCCATCTTCGACGAGCTGACGAAGATGTGCGGCAAGACCTACCAGAGCACGCTGCCAAAGGCCAACGCCCAAGGCCATGTCGTGCCCGTCACCGAGCAGGAGAAGATCGACGTCGCCTTCCGCGTCATCGCCGACCACCTACGCACGCTCAGCTTCGCCATCGCCGACGGCATCCAGCCCGGCAACTCCGACCGCAACTACACCCTCCGCCGCATCCTCCGCCGCGCCGTGAAGTATGGCCGCACGCTCGAGTTCAAAGAGCCGTTCTTCTACAAGCTCGTCGATGTCCTCGCCCAGCACATGGGCGATGTGTTCCCCGAACTGCGCACGAAGAAGGAGCAGGTCAAAGCCGTGCTCAAGCTGGAGGAGGAGGCATTCAATCGGACTTTGGATCGTGGTTTACAGGTTTTCGAAAAAATAGTGGACGACATTCAAACTGGACCAAAAGAGATCCTAGCGGAATCAGGCCCGATCTCTCTTTGGCCAAAGGGTGTTCGCCTTCGTGGTGCGCATGCATTCTTGCTCTATGACACATATGGTTTCCCACTCGACTTGACTGAACTGCTGGCAAGGGAGCGTGGCTTGTCTGTAGATTCAGAGGAGTTCGAGAAACTCATGGATCAACAGCGCGAACGCGCTCGCGAGGCTGGCAAGAAGAACAAGCAAGTCGTCTCCGTCAGCGAGATCGAAACCAAGGCTCCGACGAAGTTCATTGGTTACGACACGCTCGAAGCCGACGTGCGCGTGTTGGAAGTTGTCTCGATGAAGGACAAGAACGCCGTCGTGCTCGATGTCTCCACCTGCTACGCCGAGATGGGCGGCCAGATCGGCGATGCGGGTCAGTTGATCCTCGGCGCGAACACCTTCCCGATCAGCGCCACCACCAAGGTCGGCAACACCTGGCTGCACTTCCTCGAAGGCGAAGAAACGCCCGCCGTCGATGCCACCGTGAAGCTCGTCGTCGATGCCCCGCGTCGTCACGCCATCGAGCGCCACCACACCGTCACGCACATTTTGCATTGGGCATTGCATGAAGTCGTCAGCAAGGACGCCACGCAGAAAGGCTCCAGCGTCACGCAGGACAAGCTCACCTTCGACTTCAACAGCGCCGCGCTCACCCCGCAGCAGCTCAGCGACATCGAGCGCCTCGTGAACGAGCGCATCGTCGTCAACGATCCCGTTTCCTGGAGCGAAGTGCCCTACGTCGAAGCCAAGGCCAACAACGGCATCATGGCCCTCTTTGGCGAAAAATACGGCGACCTCGTCCGCGTCGTGCAGATCGGCGGCCAGCCGCACAAGCTCGATGGTTGGAGCATGGAACTCTGCGGCGGCACACATACACGCGGCACCGGCGAGATCGGCCTCTTCCGCCTCGTCGCCGAAAGCGCCGTCGCCGCCGGCGTCCGCCGCATCGAAGCCATCGCCGGCCTCGAAGCCTACAACGCCGCGCGTGCGGATGCTGATTTGCTCAAACTCCTCGCCGGCAAAGTCAGCGCCCAGGGCGCGAACGATTTGGAGAAGAAGCTCGATCAACTCCTCACGCAGCAAAAGGAACTCGAAAAAGCCCTCAAGTCCGCCCAGCAGCGCGAAGCCTCTGGCAAAGCCAAGGACCTCCTCGCCACCGCCGAAGGCAATGTCATCATCGCCAACCTCGGCGATGTGGATGCCGATTACGCCATGGCGCTCAACGATGCCCTCAAAGGCCAGTTCAATGGCGTCATCGTCCTCGCTGCGACAGGCGGCGGCAACGTCGCCTTGATCGCCAGCGTCTCCAAAGATCACCAAGCCAAAGTCCAGGCCGGTAAGATCATCCAAGCCATCGCCCCCATCGTCGGCGGCAAAGGCGGGGGCAAACCCGACTTCGCAAGAGGCGGCGGCAAGGACGTGTCCAAGGTCGATGCAGCGCTCGCGGAAGCGCGGAAGCTGCTCGCCTGACGGAGCGCGAGTATGTCGAAGACTACTCGCCTCTTTTCGCACCCGGCGTCTTCGATTTGGCGCTGCATGGCCTTCGCATGCGGCAGGAGAGTCAGGCGAGTAGAATACTCGCGCTCCCGACGCTCAACGCGCTTGACCAGAGGGTAAGCGCTTTGGTATTCGATGGTGTATGGCGATCTCCAACAAGCACCCGGGCTGGTCGGATCGGGGTTACTTGCCGCACTACGACAAGCCGGGGCTTGTCCAAGCGGTCACGTTTCGTCTCGCGGATTCGTTGCCGAAGGAAAAACGCTCCGAGTGGGAGCATCTGCTTCAAATCACCGATGACGGCGAACGCATCCGCCAGATTGAGGATTACCTCGATCGTGGCGCGGGTTCGTGCGTCTTGCGCCAGCCTGAATGCGCCGAGATCGTCCAAAACGCCCTGCTTCACTTCGATGGCGAGCGTTACCAGCTCATCGCGTGGTGCGTGATGCCGAATCACGTCCACGTCCTGTTTCACACCTTCGAGGGTCATCCCATCGGCAGAGTCGTCCACTCATGGAAGACCTTCACCGCTCGCGAGATCAACAAGCTTCGCGGTCAATCCGGCCAGGTATGGCAGGATGACTGCTTCGACACCTTCATGCGCAATGACGAACATCAAGCCGCCGTGACGCT
>DAORHS010000717.1:0-2936 GCA_035438165.1 Prosthecobacter sp. | reverse complement strand
CTTCAGCGCCAGTTTTGCCACGCTCATGCGCATGGCAGGCGTGCCGTCTCGCATCGTTGTCGGTTATCTGGGCGGTGAATACTCGGATCACAACGGCGGCTATCTCATCGTCAAACAAAGCGACGTGCATGCGTGGACGGAAGTCTGGCTGGAAAGGTACGGCTGGTATCGCGTCGATCCCACGGCGGCGCTGGCTCCGGACCGGGTGAACATCGACCTGCGCTCCTTCTTCGCCGGCGGAGCCGAGGAGGCCGAGCGTCAACGTCGCAGCCCGTGGTGGCGTGCGGCGCAGCGCATGCGTTTGCTGTGGGACAGCATCAACTACGGCTGGCAGAACCAGGTCATCGACTACAATCAAGAAGCCCAGCGCGGATTGTTGGAACGTGTCGGGCTCCGCCAGGCCAAGGTGGTGCTCCTCATTCCCAGCGGCGTGGTGGTGGTGCTGGGGCTCCTGATGGTGGCGTGGTGGCTGAAACGTCCGGCTCGTCATGCCGATCCCTGGGTACGCGTCTGGCAGCGTGTGTGCCGGCGTCTGAGCAAGGCCGGGGTGGCGCCGCGTTCGATCAATGAAGGCCCGCTCGATTTCGCTCAGCGGGTCGCCGCAGGGCATCCCGATCTCGCCGAACCCATCCATCGACTGGCAGGCATGTACGTGAACGGACGTTACGGCGGAGCGGACAGCTTTGATGAATTCAAGCGAGGAGCCGCTGCCTGGCGGATCAAGCGGCGCCCGGCGGCTGAATGATCTGCTAATCCAGCAGATGGTGAAATGGTGCGCGCTGCAGGGTTCGAACCTGCGACCCTTGCCGTGTGAAGGCAATGCTCTACCACTGAGCTAAGCGCGCGAAAGTCGCGGGGCGGAGTCTTTAGCCGGAGTCCGCGACGGCGGCAACCGGATTTTTGCGATGGATGCGGCTAGGTGCGTCGCAGGCGGAACTGACGCAGGTATTTGAGCGGGGTCATGCCGATGTGCCGGTGAAAGTGATGGGTGAGGGCGCTTTGGTCGCAAAAGCCCAGTTCCTGCGCCACCTCGGTGATCTGGGCTCCTTCCTTTTGCAGCGCCTCGCAGGCGGCCTGGATGCGCAGTTTCATGATGAAGGCCTGCGGGCTCGCCCCAAAGGTCTCGACGAACTTGCGGTGCAACTGCCGGGGTGAGAGGTGCACGATCTGCGCGAGTTCGGTGATGGAGACGCCGCTGCGGAAGTGCTCGCGGATGTAGGCGAGGGCGCGGTCGATCTGCAAATAGGGCTGCAGCACCTGCTTTTTGCCTTCAAAACTCTGCACGCTGCCCATGATGCCGATGACGCGGCCTTTTTCGTCGCAGAGCGGCAGTTTGTTGGTGACGAACCAGTCCGGGATGCCCTGGTCGGTGAAGAATAGCTCGACGATGTTGAGCTTCGGTTTGCCACTGGCGAGCACCTCCTCGTCGTCGCGGCGAAAATTTTCCGCGAGGCGTGCGGGGAACAGATCGAAGTCGTTTTTGCCGACGATGCCGGATTCGTCGGCAATGCCGAAGCGGTCCATGAAACGACGGCTGGCGCACATGAAGCGGAATTCGCGGTCCTTGGCAAAGAAAGCGAGATCGGGCAGATGGTCGAAGAGCCTGTAAAACGGAGTGTCCGCACTGACGCGGCGAATGAAGCGTTCGCGCAGTGCGGCTGAATTCTCAGGACGTGAAGGACGGCTGCTCACGCCGCAGCTTTAGCATGCGCCGTCAAAAACGCAGCCGGAATCCCGCGTAAGCACCTGTGCGCATGGAGGGGAAGCCCAGCACCTCGGAGTAGCGCTCCCCGAGGAGGTTCTCCACGCGCCCGAAGATTTCGAGGTTCTTGCAGACTTCGTAGCTGGCCGTCAAACGCAGGCGCAGATAGTCTTCGACATCGGCCTGGGCAGGACCAAAGCCGTCTTCGCGGTCGATGATGTAGAGTGCTCCCAGACCGAGACGGAACTTGGGCACCGGTCTGACCCACACCTCGCCGGAGAGCGTATGACGAGGCCTGCGCACGAGACGTGTTCCGGCGGTGATGTCGTCGGCATCGAGGTAGGTGTATTGTGCGTTGAAGCCGAAGCTGTCGCAGGGCTGCCAGTTGAAGGCGGTTTCCAAACCACGGGTGCGCGCCTGGTTGATCTGCTGAAGCAGGAACAGGGCGGGGTCGAACACGATGAGGTTGCGGATGTCGTTGCGAAAGTAGGTGAGGCTCACCGTGGCTTTGTTGTTCGCAAACGGCTGCTCGATGCCAAATTCAAATCCCGTGCTCCGCTCGGGAGTGTTGAAGGCGGGATTGCCGAACAGCGCGGCTTCACGGTTCTGCGGACTCGCGGGGGCAAAGGCGGTGCCGTAATTGGCATGCAACACGGTTTGCGTCCACGGCATGCGCCAGCTCGTACCTGCGCGCCAGGTGGTGGCCTTGCCGAAGTCGGAGTAGCTGTCATGGCGGATGCCGCCGAGCACGTTCCAACCGGGCAGGATCTCCGCCTGTGATTGCAGGAAGACGGCCCAGTTGGTCTCCGCCTGATCCACGTCATAGGAGTTGCCGCCGGGATTGAAGATGCCGGGAGCATCGTTGTTGTAGCGCGAGTAGCCAAGATCCTGAAGCCATGCGCCGGCGGTGATCGTCCATTGGTCGGTGGCTTTGAACACGCTCTGGTATTCCCAGAAGTGGCTGCGCGAGGTGATGCGGTTGTTGCCGCCACCGAAGTTGTAGCCCGTGGCCGCCTGCCGGAAATTGCCGAACTGATAGGTCAACGACTGCGTCCAGCGGTCGGTGGTTTCCCAGACCAAACGCGGAGAGAGGCTCCAGAACTCGGTGAGCACATGGTTGTCAGGATCGTTGGCTCCGAAACCCGTGCTCGCGAAAGGATCGCCGACATCCGCATTGTAATAACGAAGGTCGAGGTCGAAGCGCAGCGTGTCGGCGAGTTGGGCACCGAACTTG
>DAORHS010000716.1:0-2937 GCA_035438165.1 Prosthecobacter sp. | reverse complement strand
GTCAGCGAGCGCTCGTTTGAAAACGCCATTGCGGTCGATATGGCGCTCGGTGGCAGCACGAACGCCATCGTGCATCTCGTCGCCATGGCGGGAAGACTCGGCATCAAGCTGCCGCTCGAAAAATTCGACGAGATCAGCCGCAAGGTGCCGCTGCTGGCGAACATGCGGCCTGCGGGCAAATACCTGATGGAGGAGTTTTATCTGGCTGGCGGCCTTCAAGCCTTGCTCAACGGCATGCGCGAGCTGTTGCACACCGATGTGCTTACCATCACCGGCAAAACGCTTGGCGAGGACATCGCCGACGCGATCATCCACAACGAAGACGTCATCCGCACGCCCAAGAATCCGCTCCAGCCCGATGGCGGCACCGCCATCCTGCGCGGCAACCTGTGTCCGAACGGCGCGGTCATCAAACACGCCGCTGCCACGAAGGAACTCTGCACGCACAAAGGTCCTGCGCTCGTCTTTGACAGCTATCCGGCGATGAAGGCCTGCATCGACGACATGAACCTCGACGTGACGAAGGACACCGTGCTCATCCTGCGTGGTGCCGGTCCCGTCGGCGCGCCCGGCATGCCGGAGTGGGGCCAGCTCCCGATTCCCAAGAAGCTCATCATGCAGGGCATCCGCGACATGGTGCGCCTGACCGACTGCCGCATGAGCGGCACCAGCTACGGTGCCTGCGTCCTCCACATCGCTCCCGAAAGCGCCGTCGGCGGACCGTTGGCGCTCGTGAAGACCGGTGATCTCATCGAACTCGACGTGCCGAACCGCAAACTGCACCTGCATGTGAGCGATGAAGAACTGGAAAAGCGCAGGGCGTCGTGGAAGCCAGCGCCGACGCGCTACCATCGCGGCTACGCGAAGCTTTTCGTCGAACACGTCACGCAGGCCGATCAGGGCGCTGACTTCGACTTCCTCCAGCATGGCCCTGCGGTGCCGGAGCCGGACATCTTCTAGCTTGCGCCTTGGCTGCGAGAGGCTACAAATCCCGTCCCGCCCGCTGGAAGCAGAGATGTTGAACGCGGGTTCCGCAAAAAGTCAGCGATGACACGAGCGGGCTGTGGCTCAGCCTGGTAGAGCGCTTCGTTCGGGACGAAGAGGTCGTGGGTTCGAATCCCGCCAGCCCGACCATCCAAACCACTGATAATCAAGGGGTTTTGGTGTGAAGGTTACTAACCGCATACAAGTTTAGTAACGGAATTAGTAACACTTCACACAACGCCAGCCGTGGACAGATCCACATCGACAGAACAGCACCAGAAATCCAAATCCCCCAACTCTCTCAGGCGCGTCAGCGAAGGTCTTTACCGGAATCCAACTTCCGGGGCCTACTTCGCTCACTTCCGATTGAATGGGCGGGTATTCAAAGAGAGCCTCGACACCACCGAGCTGCCCGTCGCCAAACGGAAGCTCAGGGATCTGCGCCAGGAGAAGGAGCATCTTGATCCGAATGCAGGAAAGCAGACACTCCGCGAGATCACCGAGCGGCACCTGAAACTTCAGGGCAATCTCTCCCGGTCGAGCATCACCAAGAAGACCGGCATCGCCAACGCGGTTTACCAGCAGTGGCCGAAGAGTATTGATCGCCCGGCTCTGGAGATCAGGGCTTCGGAGGTCGAGGAATGGCTTTTGACCGTCACCAAGGGGCTGAGGCACTCGTCCCGAAATGAATGGCTCTTTTTCATCAAGGGTGTCTTTGAGCGTGCCGTTCGGGATGGTATCCTGGTGAAGTCGCCCGTAGCTCACCTCATGCCAGTGAAGCGTCAGGCTGTGGAGCGGCTCACCCCGACCTGGGAGCAGTTTCAGGCGATGGTTTGCTACATTCGGAACAACACCATCAACCGACGCTGTGCTGCCAGCGGTGATTTTGTGGAGTTCATGGGACTGTCAGGGCTGGGCAACGGTGAAGTCGCCGAGTTGAAGGTCCGGGACGTCGATCTCGCCCGAGGCACCATCTGGGTGCGGAGGCAGAAGACCGACACCGGTTTCCATATTCCCATTTTCCCTCGTCTCCGTCCTCTGGTGGAGCGCCTGGTTCGTGCGCAAGGAGGTGACCCGAATGCCAAGCTCGTCCCCATCTCGGAAGCCAAACAGGCGCTCGAATCCACCTGCAAGACGCTCAATTATCCTCACTTCACCCAGCGGTCCCTTCGCCGGATGTTTATCACCGATGCTTTGGAGAAGGGCATCGACGTAAAGACCATCGCCGAATGGCAGGGACATCGGGACGGCGGCAAGCTCATCCTCGATACCTACAGCCACGTCCGCCGTCCGCATCATGACCGCATGGCGGAACTGCTGGCGTGACCCGATTTGGCGAAAACTTTGTCACCTTCACCCCCTCCCTTACTGTAGCAGGTCTATCTGTTGGGTATTCTGGCCCGTAGGGGTAGGCGAAGCTTTGCATGGGAAGAAAAGCCATAGGATGTGAGTATCACATCGCTTTGCCTTGATTCCAAAATCGGGAGGATACGATTGAACTCTCTGCACTATAGAGAGTTCGGCTTTGCCTTGATTCTAAAAGCGGGTGGGTGATGCTTTTCCGAAGTGCCATTACTAGTGGCGGTTCGGCCCAAGCTTTGCCTTGATTCCAAGGCCGGGAGGTGATTTTGCCGTATTGTCGCTTCTCGTTAGTTCCAGATGATGACCATCTCAAAATCCTGTTCTAGTCCTGGTTGCGAAGCGACCAGTGGCGATGTCGCGTTCCAGTTGTATGACGGCATACCACTCTGCCCCGACCATTATCGACAAAAGATTAAGTGTGACCTCATGAACCAGTTCGAGGCATGGCATCAGGGAGCTGACCCGCCTCAGCGATTCAAGTATCTGTTGGGCAGGGTATCCCATGAGGAGGATTGGCCCATGAAAGGGGGCAGCTACCTGAGCAGGGCAAGAATTCGCGACCGAGGTTACGCATTCGAGAAAACACCCTGT
>DAORHS010000715.1:0-2946 GCA_035438165.1 Prosthecobacter sp. | reverse complement strand
AGGAGCGCGGCACGGCTGAGGTTCTGGTGCACCAGGATCGCAAGCAGCAGACAGAGTTTGAATCCAGCGCTGATACGTTTCCCACGCCTTCGCGTCGGATCGCGGCTCTCCTTCCAGCAATCCGCCCTTCCCCACGCCGCCGAGACGCGACTTCGTCAGATTGCACACCATCTGCCAGGAGGAACCGTTGCCCGCCGCGTTCTCATCGCCCTTCCACTGATTGGAGGCGTTGATCAGCAGCTCCATCTCATCGCCAAACCACGGCCAGCCCTCGCGGGTCAGATCATGCGCCTTCGGATTCTTCTCCGACAGCCATCGCGGTGTGTCAATGCCATAGAGCACATCGTCCGTCACTCGAAACGCGAAGTAGAGCCGCTTCGCATCAAACTTCACCCAGCCGACGAGCGACAAATCCTCCGCCTTCACCGTCGGCGAAAACTGCGGCGTCCATCCCTTCACGCCGTCGAACTTCACCGCATCCTCCCACTCGCCCGCATCGATCACGCCATCCACCTTCGGCGTCGTGCCACGAAACGCCTGCAACTCACGCGGCCATTCGCCTGCCAGGACCGTCATCGAAAAAATGAAGGTCAACACAAACACCCAGGCCCATCGCGAACGCGCCAGCGTACTGGAGTGCGCCAGCCCTCTGGCGCTTTTCGCCGGCCGGGCAACGTTCGAAAGCGGCGGAGGGCCGCCACACTCCAAAACGCTCACGCGCCATCTCGTCAGTTCATTCGTCATTCCTCATTCTGATTTCGTCATTCCGCCGCTCACTTCGCCTTTTTCTTTTTCTTCGCCTTCCCCGGCTTCGTCGCTCCTTCGTTCTTGGCGACTTCCTCCGGTTCCGGAATGCGTCCCTGGTCGTTCGTGCGCTCGATCCACTCGTTCAAAACACCGCTCAGCCGCTCCAGCGCCGCCCGATCCTCCGGCTGGTTCGACTTCGCGAGATTGTGAGTCTCGAACGGATCGCTCTGCAAATCGTACAGCTCCTCCTCCGGCATCGTCGGCGCGGCCAGCACGGCCTGCTCCGGTGTCAGCTTGTCCTGCGCAGCCAGTTCCTTGATCAGATTCCACACCGGATACTGCTTCTCCTTGTAGGCGTTGAACTGCAGGAAGGGCCGGTCCGGCGTGAAGTTGCGGATGTAGCGATACCGCGCATCCGCCACCGTGCGGAAGCGAAACACCGTCATGTCGCAACGATCCCGCGCGCCAAAGACATATTCACGCGGCTGCTCCGCATGTTCGCCCATGAACACCTGCCCCTGCATGCCTTCCGGCTTGGGAATGCCCGCCCAGTCCAGCGACGACGCGGTCAGATCAATCGCCATCACCAACTGATCGCTCACCTTGCCGGCTTCATAGCCCTTCGGAGCTGGCACGCCCGACGGCCATGTCATGATGAATGGAACATTCAGCCCTTCTTCATAGACGAACTGCTTCCCGCGCACATGCGCCTGCCCATTGTCGCCGAAGAAACAGATCACCGTGTTCTCCAGCAGGCCGTCGCGTTTCAGCAGCGCCATCACCTTGCCGATCTTCCGGTCCAGCTCCGTCGCGGCGTCGAGATACTGCGCCCAGTCCTTCCGCGTCACTTCGTGGTCGGGATAATAAGGCGGAATCTCCACCTTCGCCGGGTCCGCATGCTCCGGCGCATGAAAGCTGCGATGCGTCTCCTGAAAGTTCACCTGCGCATAAAACGGCTGATGAGACTTCAGATCGTCCCACTTCGACGAGTCGAACGGCCTGAACGGCATGGCAAAGTTCCAGTCTGTCTTGCCGCTGCCTTTGAATCCCGCCTCCACCGGCAGCTCCTTCACATTCGCGGTATAGTAGCCCGCCTCGCGCATCCGCTCGCTGATCAGCCTAACGCCCGAGGGCAGCGTGTAGCTGTCATCGCGATGCGAGCGGTGATTGTGCGCGCCGATCGTCGTCTGATACATCCCGGTGTTGAAGGCCGACCGGCTCGCCGAGCACACCGGCGCCGTCGTGTAAAACCGCGTGAAGCGCATCCCCTTCGCCGCCAGCGCATCCAGCACCGGCGAAGACACCTCCTTCGTCCCGTAACATCCCAGATGCGGCCCGAAGTCCTCCGCGATCAGCCACAGAATGTTCGGACGCTTCTCCTTCGCGTGAAGCGTGGCTGCAAGCACCAGACTGAAAACGAGAAATACGCGAATCATGCCGCCAGCATGATCGAAGCCGCCGTCCCGAGGCAAGGACGGATTTGAGAATCTCCGGCGACGCCACCGCTTCCTCACTTCACCGGCCTGCCCATGCCATCCACGGGATCGACTACCGTCACGCGGTCTCGGCCCACCATCTCGATCAAGTCCGGCAGATCGTAGTGTCTCAGCACGCCGTGCACGGTGTTCACGAGTTGGTCGAAGGTTTCGTCCGCCACCATGAGCGACTGCCAGGACGGAATCATCTGGCGAAGCGTGATCGAATGGAACGCCTCACGGTCCAGGGCCGCGGCATGCAACGCGGGAATCGCGGCCTCGCCTACGGCCGTGAGCTGCACCTCAGCCGCCTTGGCCTTCAAGAAGCGTGTCCAGCGCCGCACGTCATCCGTCCGCATGCCGACGTAGCTTTTGCCCATGAGGTAGGCGGTGAGCGTCTCCAGATTGTCGCGGCCAAAGCGCCCGGCACCGAAGCCTCGCTTCCGCAAACCGGTCTCCGTCTCGCCAATGCCACGCAATTCCGCGGCGAGCACCGTGTATCCCTGCTTCACCAGCGCGTCGATGGCACCTCCGGGCGCGGCATCCTCCTTCATGCTGGAGCCGTGAAGGTAGAGCACCGCTTTGCCATTGGGTTTCCGGGGTTCAAACAGCAACGCGGGAAGCTGCAGGCCGGTCTCCGCATTCAGGACGAGCTTTTGAATCGTGCCGCTATCGCGTTCGATCCTGCCCGTCACTTCCACCTTCGCCTCCGGCAGGGTGTCGG
>DAORHS010000714.1:1859-2952 GCA_035438165.1 Prosthecobacter sp. | reverse complement strand
TCATTTTCTGCACGGTCGTGTCCGGCATCGCCAGCATGGGTGACCTGAAGCGCGTCGGACGCGTGGGGCTGAAGGCGCTGATCTATTTTGAGGTGCTCACGACGCTGGCGCTCGTCATCGGCCTGCTGGTGGCGAACATCGCCGAACCCGGCGTGGGCATGCATGACGAGACCTCGGCCCAGGAGAAGGCGAAGATCTCCACCTTCACCGAGAAGGCGCATGATTCGAGCACGGTCACGTTTTTGATGAACATCGTGCCGAAGACCTTTGTCGGCGCGTTCACGGACGAATCCGTGCTGCCAGCGCTGTTTCTCGCCATTCTCGTGTCCATTGCGATGTGCCAGATGCAGGAGCGCGGGCAGATCGTGCTGGAACTGCTGCACGCGGTCGGGGAGGTGTTTTTCAAACTGGTGGCGATGATCACAAGAGTCGCGCCCATCGCGGCCTTTGGCGCCATGGCGTTCACGGTGGGTTCCGAGGGACCGGGAACGCTGGTGAAGCTGGCGAAGGTGCTCGGCTGCGTCTATGTGACTTGCGCGCTGTTTGTGTTTGTCGTGCTGGGTCTGATCACGCGCTTTTACGGCTTCAGCCTGTGGAAGATCCTGGTCTTCATCAAAGACGAGCTGCTGCTGGTGCTGGGCACGTCATCATCAGAAACAGCACTGCCGCAGCTCATGCAGAAGCTCGAAAAACATGGCTGCGACAAGTCCGTGGTCGGCGTCGTCATCCCCTCCGGCTACTCGTTCAATCTCGACGGCACCTGCATCTACCTGACGCTTGCAGCGCTGTTCGTGGCGCAGGCCACAAACACGCATCTGACACTCTGGCAGCAGCTCGGACTGCTCGCCGTGCTGCTGCTAACCTCGAAGGGCGCGGCAGGTGTCACGGGGGCTGGTTTCATCACGCTCGTCGCGACGCTCTCGACCATTGACACAGGTATTCCCGTCGCCGGACTCGCGATGCTCATCGGCATCGACCGCTTCATGTCTGAGGCACGCGCATTGACCAATCTCGTCGGCAATACCGTGGCCACACTCGTCGTGGCGAAGTGGGAGAATGGCTTTGATGCGGAGAAGGGACGGATGCTGCTGAG
>DAORHS010000714.1:0-1759 GCA_035438165.1 Prosthecobacter sp. | reverse complement strand
TCGTGGCGAAGTGGGAGAATGGCTTTGATGCGGAGAAGGGACGGATGCTGCTGAGGTGAACAGGTCAGAGTTTCTGGTCTAAAAACTTTTCGATTAGCAGAAGTACCAGCAGGAAGGCACAAGTTATTACCAAACCAGCCGACAACCAAAATGCCACGGGATTAGCTTCCCGATCGAACTCTGATCCCCTGTAATGTATTTTCCCTTTTCTCAATGCCTTTATGAACATGTAGAAGAACAGCACGCAGAGCGTGACTGATATCACTGTGCTGATTCGCGAGTCGTTCATTGGAGTTTGGTCGCTTATCAACCCGCCTGCCAATTCAAGACAAACGCCGTCCTTCACAGCTCGATCTTCATCGGTGGTGGCGGCTTCAGCTTGATGACGGGAACATTTTCATCAGGAACGTCACCGGCATCGACAGGAATGGCCTTGCGGATCGGCGTGCCGTCGTCGTTGACGGGAGCGGCGCGGGGAACGGCCTGCTCGGAGTTGTAGGGATCCTCGCCGATGACTGTGAGAGCCTTCATGCGGATGGGTTCGATGTGGGCCCACTTGGCGTATTCGGCGATGAGAGGGGCGGATTCGATGCCGCCGACGGGCATGCGATAGCGGAACTGCTGAATCTCATTCGGCAGGCCCTCGCCGGTGTGCAGGGCGCAGAAGCCCTCCAGCGGCGTGCCGGGGCGCAGGTATTCAAAGTAGGTGGAGCGCACGGACTTCTCGCGGCCGTCGGGGCCCTTGATCTTCTCGTAGCAGTAGTCGGTGGCACGCATGCCGCTGCGCTGGCACATTTCCACGCGTTCCGCCATCTGGGGAGGCTCGATTTCCTTCGGCACAAAGCGGGAGACGCTGGCATTCATCATGTCCACCCACACGGGAAGCACGATGCGGTTCGAGAAGGCGCCGGGGTAGATGGTCTTCTGCTTGTCAAAGCCGGCCCACACACCGCAGGTCACGCCGGAGGTGTAGCCGAGGAACCAGAGATCCTTGAACTCATAATGTGTGCCGGTTTTGCCACCGGCCACGAACTCGCCCAGCTTGTAATCACTGACCGCAGGGCTGCCGGTGCCGACGTGCAGCGCGTCCACGAGGCAGGTGTGCGTCTGATAGGCGGCGATGGGGTCCATGCTCTGCACGCTGCGCAACGCCGCCTCGGCGATCTGGAAGACGGCCTTTTCATTGCTGTCGGTGATGCGCTGGATGAGGTTCAGCTTCTGCGGGCGGCTGCCGAGCGTGGGGAAATTGGAATACGCCAGGCACATCTCGCTCAGCCTAGCTTCGCTGGCGCCGAGGAAGGTGGAGGGGTAGTCGCGCATCTCGGTGGTGATGCCGGCCTTCTGCGCGATCTGCTTGACCATGGGCACTCCCACACGCTCGCCGAGGCGCACGGTGGCGGAGTTGCGTCCCTGCACGAGGGCCTCACGTGAACTCATCGGCGCCTGCGACCACTTCGGGTTGTCCACTTCCGCACCCCATTCGCCCAGAATGCCTGTGAGGCCGCCGATCATGACGCGGCGGTTGTCCAGCGGCGCGTCTTCGACTTTCGTGCCGGGATAGATGCCCGGACTGCTGAACGCCGCTGCATAGACGAAGGGCGTGAACGCGGTACCGGCCGAACGCACGCCGTCGGTGGCACGGTTGAACTGGCTGTCGCCAAAGTCACGCCCGCCCACCATGGCGAGGATGCTGCCGTCCCGGTTGTCGATCATCAGGGCGGCGGCCTGCAAATACTCCGGAAGCGGTTTCGGCGTGGCG
>DAORHS010000713.1:0-2954 GCA_035438165.1 Prosthecobacter sp. | reverse complement strand
CTTCGGGGAGAGGTCGGGTGAGGGGGGCAAACCGTGGTTTTCAAACACGGCCTAGTTCTTCTTCACCTGCCAGTGGTCGTCAAAAAAGTCCGCCGCCACCACCTTGCCCGCCGCCTCGGCGTTCGGTGGCTGCGTGATGTCGAGGATCGCCCAGTCCGGCAGCTTCGGATTCTGCAGCGAGTTCGTGCGGTCATGCGCCTCACGAAAGGTGAGGCCGGAATTGATCACCGCCTCAAATCCCGCCGACTTCAGACACGGATACGTCAGCAGCGGCACATGCGTCCTGGCATCGAATGACTGCGCGCCGATGCCCACCTTTGCCGCGCTCCACTGCACCGGCAGCGCTGAAACGATCTGCTTGATGCACGAATTCGATTCCGGCGTGCCCCACAGGATCAGGCTCTGCGTCTTGCCGGCTTCAAACACATCGTCGATGTCCGAGGCCTTCACCACGCGCGCATCGCCGCGCATCAGCCCTTTCCAGCGCTGGAGGAAATGCGCCGACTCGGCCTTCACCCACGCATCCACGGCGGGTGACGACGACTCACCGTCCGGCAGCACCACGAGGAAGCGCTTCGGGAAGCTTGCATCCATCGGTCCCGGATGCGCACCCGCCTTGCCACCTTCCGGGCCTTCATGTTGAAAGGGCACCGCATTGCCAAAGTCACGCCACGTGCCGTTCTCCTTGATCAGCCGGCAGAAGGCACCCGCCACCTTCGGCCCCGGGCTCAGGAAGGTCTCGAACTTCGGCGCCACCGGTCCCGCCGTGAGCTGCAGTTCCGCGCCGTCGATGATCAGCTTCACCTTGCCGCCGCCTTTGCGCGCCTGTGGCGGCGGGTAAAACACGATGCGCGTCACATTGCTCGTCTTCATCTCGATGGTTTTGCCGTCCAACACCTTCGCGTCCAGCCGCGCCTCCTTCCAGCTCTCCTCCATGCCGTGCAGGTTCACCCACTTCATGCGGCCGTAGAAGGGCGTCTTGGTCTGCACATGCACCTCGTCAGGAAACAGCTCGCGCCCTTTGGCCACGGCTTTCTCGATCCACGCCTGCACCTCCTTGATCACCTCGGGATGATACTTGTGCCCCATGCCCGGGCCGATGAGATGCGGCGGCTTCAGCCCTTCCTTGCCCAGCACCTCAATCATGTACTCCGCGCTGTCGCGCTGCGCATCCACCTCCCCGCTGTAGCTGATCAGCGGCACGTTGAAAAAGTTGCGCGCATAGTCCGGCACGTCATACACGCCCCACAGCGTCTGCTCATACGCCACGGGATACTTGTCCGGCGTCAGCTTCTGGTAGCGCTTCACATCCGCAAAACCCGCGCCCGTGTGCACGCAGGCCCATTGATCTGGATAATGCGCGCCCAGATGCCACGCCCCTGCCCCGCCCATGCTGAAACCCGCCAGCGCCACGCGGTTCGTGTCCACGTTGAAGCGCTTCATCGCATCGTCACGGCACTCAAACACATCCGTCTCCCCCGCGCTCTTCCAGCCGTTGCAGTAACGGCCGAAGGGATGGATCACGATCGTGCCCGCCGGCTGGAACTGCCCCGGTTTCTTCGCCATCAGCTTGCCATACACAAACGACAAGTCCGTTGCCGTGTCCCCGCGACCGTGCAGCCAGATCCACATCGGCACCGGCTTCTTCCCCGCGCCAAACTCCAGCCCCTCCGGAACCTCCACGCCATAGGGCTGCGGCGAGTCGTCGATCTTCGAGTAAAAGCCCAGCACCTTCGGCCCGCTGCCGTTCATCCACGGCGTCTCGTTCTTCTTGAGCGACTCGATGCGCTTCTTAGCCTCATCCAGCAGCGCGGCGGCCTTCTTCACGCCGTCCTCCGGCTTCTTGTCATACCACTCGTCAAACTCCAGCGCGTAGCGCACCGCCTTGATAAAAATGTCCGCGTCCGCCGCACGTGCGTGCTTCTTCACCGCCGCAAACGCCTCCGTCACCGCCGCCAGCTCCTTCGCGATCCCCGCCTCCTGCTCCGCGGAAAGCGCCGCCACCGGTTTCGGCGGCAGACTTCCTTTGAAGGAAGCCGTGGCACCATTCGGACTGAGTTGGGCCTGCGCCGTGACGGCGCAGAGAGCGAAAAAGCAAAGTCGTTTCATCATAGGAGCCCCCTTAAACGCACCATCCCGCCCCTTTTCACCAATCAATGCACCCTTCGCCGCGCCAGATCAGACGATCGTTGATCGTTGTTGACGCTGGTTCAAGCGGTCGATGTCAGACGGTGTCTGCGGGTGCGCCATGGATGATTCATCGCGCGGGATCATGGCGATTGATGTCTCCTTTTGAATCAAGGTTGAACCCGAAAGCGTCCGGACATTTCACGGTGAACCGGGCCGTGCGGGCTGGCACAAGGGGGCGACTGAAGAAAGCCACACCCGGACTCCGAATGCGTTTTTGATTTCGTCATCTGAGGCCGGACGGATAGGGCATCCTCTTTTGGAGCTCCTCAGCCGCCCACGCAGCGCAGGATGAGGTTCACGACGGGCGGGGGGACGAACCAGCGGGAGCGTTCGAGGATCTTGCCGGTCTTGGGCTGGGAGTAGGTGCTGGATTTGCTGGAGCTCTTCTTTTTGGACCGGTTCGGGACCGGCGTTTCGGGATCGGTGGGATCGAGGAGCAGGGTGTCCACGACGAGGCTGGCCGTGACGGTGCCGGGCGGGGTGACCCGATGGCGGATGGCGTAGTAGGAGGCGCCTTTGCCGCCGCCGGTCACGAAGTTGTAGGTGTGGTAGCCGGTGCTGTCGGGCTCATTGGTCACGCGGGTGCGGGAACTCGTGTCCACCAGCAGGATGCTCACCACCTGGTCCGCCCGATCCGTGATGAGGTGCAGGTGATCGTAGCCGCCGGGGAAGATGCCGGAAAAGTCGTGCGCACTGAAGGAATCAAAGGGGAGGCCCGGCGTGACGACTTTGGACTGGGAGCATGGCAGGCCGTCGAGCTTCAG
>DAORHS010000712.1:0-2960 GCA_035438165.1 Prosthecobacter sp. | reverse complement strand
ACCGGCAGCAATGGCATCAGCCTGAGCGGGGGCGACCGCAAGACGCTCACCGGGCCGGGGCACATCGCCGAGGACAACCACATTCACCACATGGGCGTCTTCAACAAGAACGCCTGCGGCATCAGCATGTATGGCGTGGACAACACCGCCGCTCACAATCACATCCACGACGGCCCGCGCATGGGCGTGCAGATGAGCGGGAACAACCTCGTCGTCGAATACAACCACCTCCACCACCTCTGCCTTGAGACGCAGGACGGTGGCGCCATCTACACTGGCGGGCGCGACTGGATCAGCAGCCGCGGCAGCAAGTGGCGCTACAATTTGATCCACGACATCGTCGGCTGCGGTCAGGAATCCGGCGGCTTGAAACATCCGTGGTTCACCTTCGGCCTCTACCCCGACGACAACAGCGGCGGCATCGACATCATCGGCAACATCGTCTTCCGCGTCGCCCACACGCCGATCCACATGCACAACTCGCGCGACTGCATCGTGGAGAACAACATCTTCGCCCTCGGCGGCAAGTTTCAGTTCGATCTCCATGGCTGGACGAAAGAGCAGCGCTTCTACACCAGCCATCTGGAAACGATGGTCAAAGGCTACGAGTCCGTCGCTGGTCAGCCCGCATGGAAGGATATGCGCAACATGGACCTGCACCCGAAGGATGCCATCCGCGACGACGGCACCATGATGAGCGGCAACGTCGTCTGCCGAAACATCATGTTTTCCGACCAGCCTGGCATCAAATACGGCGACCTGCGCCATGTGTCGCCCAAATGGAATGTCATCGACCAAAACCTCGCCTGGGCCAACGGCCACGCCATCACCACCGGCATCAACAAAGTCGGCCCCGACAAGCCCGGCGAGCCGCTGCTCACCGAAACCTTCGACACCGCCGAGCCCGGCAAGGCACCCAAAGGCTGGGGCTTCAACCATCGCCCCAACAAAGATGTGCAACTCGTCGTCGCCGACGGTGCGTTGCGAGCCGACTGCGCCCTCGGTGAAGACCCCAAGAACCCCAAGACCGTCTTTCACGGCCCCGACATCCCCATCAAGCCCGGAGCCGCCTATCGCATGCGACTCCGCGTCAAATCCACCGAACCCACCGCGAAACTCAGCCTCGCCTTTGCCAGCTTCAAAAACGGCGAAGGCTACTGGCAGGCCGGCAGCACCAGCATCACCGCCACACCCGAGTGGACCGAGTTCGAAGCCACCGGCCGCATGCCCCGCGAAAACGAAGCCGCCTGGAAACCCTGGATGAAACACTTCTGGCTCCGCATCGACTGCCACGAGCCGCGCGGCCAAATCTTCATCGACGACATCCGCCTCACCGAATGCGAACCCCTCGACGAATGGACCTCCTGGCAAGCCGAAGGCTGGGACAAGCACAGCCTCATCGCCGATCCGCTGTTCGTGGATTGGAAGAACGACGACTTCCGCCTCCAACCCGAGTCACCGGCCTTCAAACTCGGCTTCAAAGCGATCCCGGTGGAAAAGATCGGGGTGAGGATAAAGTGATACATGGCTTTAATCCGCCGCACTGTGAGGTGCTGTTAGCTGGCGGCAAGAATTCTATGACAAGCAAGGTTGGATCAAGGGCACTCCCGGAAACGGTTTTTGCGGGGCGGGACTTCCGCACGCTAAAGTCATTTTGAAGTCACGCGAGTGCCCTCATTGAGTCAATTTGGGATGTCGGAGGATGTTTGGGGTCGTTTTTCATCGCCAGCAGTTTGATCTGTACACAGCTCACACTGCGGCGTTGACTTGAGGCGCTTGATCTGCTCGAAGCGCAGCATGTTATAGACGAGGTTGGTGAGCAGCAGGCACGCCGCGTTGCGCTTCAGGCCGACGCACCTTTGATGGAGCGATTTCATGCTCCCGCTCATCTGCGCGAACACATGCTCCACTCGCGAGCGGGTGCCCGACTTCTCACGGTTGCTGGCCTTTTGCTCTTCGTTCAGCGGATGCCCGCGTGTCCCTTTCTCGTTGATCTGTGGCTCGACGTTCTTGGCGGCGAGGCTGTCTCAATCGGCGCGCCTGAGCAGGCGCTGTCGGCATACACGACGCAATCCCCCACGTCGATGAGTTCATCAAAAGCCTGGCTGTCATGCACGCTGGCAGGGGTGATGACGGCCTTGAGGATGAGCTTGTCCTTCACATCGACTTTCACATGGTCCTTGCAGCCGTGGTGCGTTTCGTTGTTCTTCTTCGTCCAGCGCGCGTCGAGGTCTTTGTGTGCCTTGACCTTGGAGTTGTCCTGTCATGACTGCGGCACTTCACCCGCCTTGATCAGCGCGTTGTCTTCGCGGCTGTTGCGCCGCCTGGGCACTTCGGCAAAGCTGGCATCGACCATCACGCCTTCCTGCGCCAGGGCCTGCCCGTGTTCCCTTTGCAAATGCGCGAGGAAGGTGTCGAACAAGCTCTCGAAGGCCTTCGTCTTGATGAGCAGTTCGCGAAAGTCACGGATCGTCTGACCATCGGGCACTGCGTCACCAGGCGTGAGCCCGAGAAAGGCGCGAAAGCTGTTGTTATCAGTGATTTGAAAGCTGCGGCATCATCGGCCAGACCGTGGTGGCGCTGCAACACGAGCACCTTGAACATAAGCATAGGATGAAAGCGCGGCCTGCCGCCGGGACCGTTGGCTTCGCGAGTCACGACACCTTGGATGAACGGATCAAACACCTCCCATCGCACCAGCCTGCCCACGCACATCAAAGGCGTCTCGAAGGTTGCCACATCAAGGGTTTGAACGAACTCATCAAAGAGTCCAGGGTTACCGAAGGGAATGAAACTTGCCACGCTTTTGCTTGCCTCAACTCCGGGCTCCGCGCCACTCTTTGATCAAGCTTGCCGGATGTTTGGAGTTTCCGGACGTGCCCTTAAATCTTCGAGATTCAGGAAGTGCGGGGATTCAGCGTCTGTTCTCCTGTTAACGCATACCTGAGCAGACTCCGAGC